>NZ_CP059602.1 GCF_022369475.1 Campylobacter sp. RM12651 | reverse complement strand
ACTATATGACCCTAAATTAGGAAAATAAATTAAATCAAAAATTATTCTTTTTTGCTTAATTGTTGATAATTGTTATCGTTTAAAAAAAATTTTGCCCCTTTTATCAAATTTTAAATTCTTTTTATTATCTTTTACGCACCCTTTATTTATCGATGTGGTAGGCTTTTCCGAAGTATTAAAACCCCAAATTAGGAGTATTAAAACCCCAAATTAGGAGTATTAAAACCCCAAATTAGGAGTATTAAAACCCCAAATTAGGAGTATTAAAACCCCAAATTAGGAGTATTAAAACCCCAAATAATCTCTTTATGGGATTTAAATATGATAAATTTATCTAAATTTATCTAAATTTTTAATCATTTTAAGGATAAAAAATGATTTAAGGGGTATTAATAACCCCTTGACAAATTAAAAGGTTTATTATATTATAATCACTTTAAATATTTAAAGGGGTTTTTAATGGGGCAAGAATTAGTTAAATATCATAATGATTTTAATAAAATAAAAATACCAAGTTTCACAGCTCAAGAACAAAACATCTTAATGGGTATTATTAGTAAAATACGAGATTTACAAAGCGATAATATTATCACATTCTATCCAAACGAACTAAAAGAATTTAGCACTCAAAACTATACTAATGATGAGATTTTAAGCATTGTAAGAATATTAAGAGATAAATTTTTTAAAGCTGATTTTACAATAATAAAAGAATATAAAAACGCAATAGCTGAAGAAATATTTAATCTCTTTAGTAAATTTACTATTTATAAACATATAGAAACGCTAGAAATTGAGCGTGTAGAATTAAGTGTAAATAATGAATTTTCATATTTATTAAATGATTTGTTGGGTAATTTTACAAGCTTTCAATTATCCGAATTTATGGCACTAAAGAGTAAGTATTCTAAAAGTCTTTACAGACTTCTAAAGCAATATAAACATACTGGCAAATGTTTAATTTATAAAAACGATTGGCAAGGATTTTGCGATTTTATAAGTATTCCGAAAGATTATAATCAAAGCAAAATTGATGAAAAAATTTTAAAACCTGCTATTTTAGAGCTAGGTGGAGAAACTAATCTTTTTAATACTAAAGAGCCGATTTTTCCAAATTTAACTTTTACTAAAATTAAAGACAAAAAAGGTCGTGGTCGTGGAGGTAAGGTCGTAGGCATTGAATTTTATTTTACAGCACAGCAAGAAGTAAAGCAAGAACAAAAACAAGCAACTACTACACAGCAAAACGCTACACAAAGCAACGAAAACAAAGTAAATAATATCATCAATGATTTAGCAAATAAAGCAAAAGATTTTAATAAACCAGCACAGAAAAAAGAACCACAAATGCTAGAACAACGATTAGGGTTTGGTGGTAGGATAGTTACTGATTTAGATGCTTATGTAGATTTGCATTTTAAGTCTTTTAATGAAATGTATAAAACTGATGATACTTGCAAGATTAAAACACTAAAACAAAATGATGATTGCACTATATCAATGACAGCACTTAACCAATATACAAATAAAAATTTTTATTTAAATTTTGAGAATTTTGAAAATTTTAAGAATTGGTTTAATAAATATAGACTTTAACACTTAAGTGATTGGGGCTAAAAAGCCCCTTACTCCTACTTGAATTTTATTTTAATCTCAAAATTAATTTTAAAGAAACTAAATTTAAGATATAATAATCCAAGACGGAGTTTTTGGCTATGTTTTTTCATAGCAACTCCCTTAAGTGTTGTAAATAGCCGTGCAAAACACGGCTATTGTTATTTTACTATCATAATCTTAAATAATAATTTGGCTCTTCTTTTGCAGTTTTAAGCTTTTTAGCCTTTTTTAATTCATCATTTTCATATTTTAAATCATCGTTTTCATCCTGTAGTTGTTGAACCGTTGCTGACATATCTTTTGAATGTCTGTAAAGATTCCAAAATGCCTCATTTTGTGCAAGATATTCTTTCCTTTGTTCATTATATTTTTCAAGCAATTCTTTATGTTTTTGGTTTAATTCATCATTTTCATATTTTAAATCATCGTTTTCATCCTGTAGTTGTTGAACCGTTGCTGACATATCTTTTAAATGTTCATTTTGCTCGTTATATGCTTCAAGCAATTCTTTATGTTTTTGGTTTAAATCATTATTTTTATATTGTAAATTACTGTACCCTTCGTCTAATGCTTGAACCGTTGCTGACATATCTTTTAAATGTTCATTTTGCTCGTTATATGCTTCAAGCAATTCTTTATGTTTTTGGTTTAAATCATTATTTTTATATTGTAAATTACTGTACCCTTCGTCTAATGCTTGAACCGTTGCTGACATATCTTTTAAATGTTCATTTTGCTCGTTATATGCTTCAAGCAATTCTTTATGTTTTTGGTTTAAATCATTATTTTCTTTTAGTTTTTGTGCTAGTAAAAAATTAATTCTTTTTAATTCTTCTTGCAACTCTTTAATCATTTGCTCTTCTTCCTTTCTAGCCTTTTCTTTTTGTATTAGCATTTCTAAAGTTATTTTATAGCTATTCATTTTTCTTATTTTTTCGTTTATAATTTCTTGCTCTTTTTGTTTTGGCTTAAAAATGTTTAGTGTTTTTTCAGGTTTTGTTTTGTTATTTATGGTATTTTGGTTTAAACTGCTATCCAGTAATTTTTTTTTATATTCTTCTAAAACTCTATTTTCTATGATTTCTATTTTTTCGTCAATTGTTTTGCTATCAAAGTCTTCGCCAAAATAAGCTTCAATATTGTCTTCTAAAATATCATCTAGTTCTAACTTTGGTTTTGGCATAGATTTAATTAAATCTTCTATACTTTTTTCTTTTACTTTGTATCGCTTTGCTAGTGTTTTATTTCTTGCTTCTTTTAATTCTAAGTATATTTTTTCTAATTTTTCCAAATCTTTATTTTGAGTATTATTTTTTACTCCTTTATTGGCTCTAAAATTATTTATTTTGTTTTGTGTATCGTTTTTAGAGTAGTAGCCATTTTTGTTGTCATAAATAGAGTGTTTTTCTCCTTGCTCATTTATTATGGTTATGTAGCTTCCTTTTTTGTAATCTTCCCCAAATCTGCTTATTTTCCAACTATTATCTCCATAGTTTTCAATAGCTTTTTTAATATCATCTAATGAATTAATTTTATTAGCAAAAATTAGATTTCTAATATATGCGTCAATCGTATATTTAAATGCTTCTCTGTTTTTTTTACCTTTGAGATTTTTTCCGTAAAGTTTATCTAAACCAATAGTTTGCATAAATTTTTTAGTATGATAATTATTACTTACTTCTAAATCAAAAGCATCTACTAAATCATACTTTTGTGCTATGTATTTACATAAGGCCGTATTAAAGGCCCTATCTCTAGTATGATTATAAACTTCTAATTGCGTCATAGTTTGTAGATTGATTTTTGGTATTTGAATATGATAGTGTATATTATCAGTGTCTTTATGTTCTACCATATTTATAAAATAAGCATTATTAAATCCATCTAAAAATTCATATATATAATCCTGGGCCGCTTTTCTTGCTGTTTCTAAACTTACATTTTTTTCAAAACTTATCACAATATTTGTAGCACAAGTTTTATAATTCAAATGCTTAATAATTTCTTTGCTTAATTCAATATCATTATAAATAATTTCGTGACTTGCTCTATCTAATGAATGATTATTTTTATCTTTTAAGACATAATCAGCCCAACCTAAAGCAGTTTTTTTTCCTACGCATTTAAATTTAACTATCATTTTCTTCTTTAATAAAAAAATCCACTATATCTTTACAATACTCTTTTATTTTAATTAACTCATCAAGTGCAGTTTTGTTAATATCTCTTTCTATATTACAAAATCTAGCTATTTGATTTATATTATTAGAAACATTAGAAAATAAATACAATATTTCCCTAGCTTCTTTACTTATTGAATTTTGTTTTTTATCTAAAATTTTTTGCGTTTCTAATTGAAAATTATTATTATTTAAGATTTGTCTAATTACATTAGCTTTAGTTGTTTTATTAGCATCTGCTAATGCTTGGATTTTTTGATAATCATTATTAGTAAAATTAATCTTTACTTGTCTTAATTTTTCCATAAACAATCCTAAAAAAATTTTTATGCGTTTATATTTTTTTTGCAGCTGCAAAAAAAACAAGGCTCGTAGGCGTCAGCCGTAGAGAGTGACAAAAAGACCTATCGCACAGCGATAGGGACTTTTGTCCGTCCTTGCTCCATTGTAATATACAAAGGCCAACGAACTTTAAAAAGCTCCCTACCTTTTTGGGGTAGGGAGCAACACTTAAAAAATAATAATATCTTACAAAAAATTTAATGCGTTTTTCAATATAAATTAAGCTTACTTTAAAAATATATTAATATGATATTAGCATATTAATATAAAGGATTTTTCTTATGGCTGATAGAAAAAAAATGCAAGAATTTTATATTCAAAGAGATGATTTTTTAAGGTATATAAAAAATAATTGCGAGAAATTAGATAGCATTTTCGATAGCGATATTGATGATTTTTTGCCTAAAAAAATTAAGGGAAATTTGTTTGAAAATGATTATTTTGTAAAAGGGTCTTCTTATATAAGGGCCTGCTATTTTGCAAACGATAAATTATTTAATGAATTAATTGAAAGAACAGAACAACTAAAAAAGCTTTATTATGAAACTTTTAATAATAAAACATTAGCTTTATACTTTCCAAAGTTTTTTAATGGCATAGAAAGAGTTACAATAGCATCAAATCGTGCATTTGAAAGTAGAAATTTTACATTAAATGATGAAGCACTTTTTGAAAAAGAAAAAAAGAATAAATTTTTGCTAGTTTATGCTTATGAAAATACAAGGCCAAATGATTTTATTGATTTTTGCAAAGTAAATAAAATTGAATATAAAGAATCTGATTTTTTAGAACTTACTGACAAATACTATGTAGCAATAAATATTTTTGATTTAATGCGATACCTAAAAGATGTTAAAAGAATTAATTTTAATTCAATGAGTTTAAGGGCTTTTACTGGAAATCAATTTTTAATAAGACTTTCTAAGGCAAATGAATTAGCAAAAAGACATACATATTCATTTATGATTTTTAATACTAGGGTAAAAATCAATAGAGCGATAGAACGCAAAAAAAGAGATGATTTACTAGAAAATAAAAAGGTCTTTTATTTTAATGGTTGGAATATAGATTTTAATACAAGTAATAACTTTAATAAAGAAGTCTTTTTATTATAAATCATTGTTGAATATATAAATATGTTATTAGCATATTAATATATTAAAGA
>NZ_CP059601.1 GCF_022369475.1 Campylobacter sp. RM12651 | reverse complement strand
ATAATTCTCCTCGTATTATATTATACTTTTACTATTAAAAATAACTTAAATATAAATAAAAAATATAATTATTTTATTTATATTTAAGTTTATATTCACATACCCTTATTATTTTTTATACCAATACCCTTACCATATTATAATTAAATGCTTGACTTTTTTAATTTAAATAGGGTATAATCAAAATAAAAAAGGGGTATATATGCAAGTAACAGAGAACTATCTTATTAGTTTAAGAGAAGAAATCGAAAGTATGTTGAACAAAAGTTCTTTATTAAAAGGTAATATAGAAGAAATTCAAAAAGAGACAACAAATATCTTAAATAGTTTAGGAAAGCACAATACTTATGAGCTATATAATGTATTGGATAATATCCAAATTCAATACAAATCATTAAAAGAACATAATATACAAAATTACAAAACCCATAAAAATAATATAGTTGCATTATGGGAAGCATCTCTAGTAAGCTATGTTTCCTCTAACAAACCTTTGGCAGATGAAATAGCACAGACACAGCTCAATTTAAAAAATTTGGCTAGTCTAAACTTATTTAAGCATATAAGTTCAACGCCCGAAGATATAAAACGAGCTTTTATTCCACAAAAAGCCTTATATCTTTTATCTATGGCACTAGCAAAAACAAAAAAGGAAATTTTTGAAAATTACGATAATCTATTATCTAATCAAGAAACTGAAGTCATACAAAAAATAAAAGAAACAGAGGAGAAGATTTTTAATTTAAATGATTTTATTCATAATGGTTCTTTAAAGAGGGTTTTTAAAAATTTTGGCGATACATTATTGATTGGTTTTGGGAATTATTTAGAGCAGTTTGAAATTTCCAATTTAAATTCAAAGGAAAACTTTAAAAAATTTTTAAATGCTTTTGCTAATGAAAAAAATATATCAACATTAGAAGAAAAAGAAAAACATATAGAAGAATTTTTTAATTTCATCAATACTCCTTCTTTCTCAGAAATACAAAAGATAAGTTTATTGAATGATTATATCCCTTTAGGGCAAGATATTTCAAATATAGATAAAATGATATCATACTACCCACGAGTCATTCCAATTTTAGAAGATTTAATTAAAAAAACAGAAGAAAATACAGAAACTAAACCTTTTTTAATAGAATTAAAAAATAATAAAATATTAGAAAATTTTAAAGAAGACTATAAACTATTTGATACGCTAAAAGAAATAAAAAAACTATCTGAATCATTATCTCAAAAATGGAATAAGGAATCTGGCGTTGTTGATAAAGAAAAAACATTAAGGGAATTAAACTATTTAAAAGATTTGTATACTAATTTACCTAAAAACCTCATAAAAGAGGTTATGCTTAAAACACGAGAGGTTAAAAATAATTATAAGCAAATATATAATAATAGCTCTGATTTAGTGGATTTGGTCGAGAAAACATTTTTTAAAAAATTAGCTGACAATTATGAAGAATTAAGGGCAGTTCCGTTAGATTCAAATAAAAAAATGTTATCTGTAAAGGATATTATTTATAGTCTAGATAAAAACAACCCATTAATAAATGATATAAACCAAAAAGGTTATGCACAAATCATTGTTGCGGAGTCTGTTGAAAAATATTCTGATAGAAAGTCTAAATTTAGGACTTTTGGTTATAACTTGTCTAGTAATGATAATGACCCTTTAAGCTTTTTAAGTGCATTACAACATTATTCAAACAATGAACTTTTACAATTTAATTTAGACAGTTTAATGTCTCGTGATACTGCCTATAATGTTTTTAATCTTTATCTTAATGAAAGTTATATTAGTAAATCAAATAAAAAAAGAACTATCCCACTTAAGTTTAGTTTCAATGATATAAACTTATGTTTAGATAGAATAAATCAATCAGAAGAATATCCAGTATTTAAATTAATAAATAATTTTGTTAATAATAATGAAGAGCATTTTGTTTATTCTGATTTCGAAACTAGTAATAAAAATAATAGAACTCAAACAGAAGAGTATGATTCAAAAAGCTATGTCACTTTTTCTTCTATTATGAAAAATAAAAATACAATTTTGCCAAATTCTACTATAGAAAATACCGCAAGGTTTTTAAATAATATTTCAAAGATAGAAAATTATGAATTAGCACTTGAATATAAAAATACTCAAATTCAAGAAGGCTCTAATTTTGACTACGAAACATTTATTGATTCTAAGATGGGTCATATTGGTTTTATAGAAGTTGAATCTAAAGAAAGTTTGGATTGTAGCTCTATTGCAACTTCAAAGTCTTTAGTTGATACTACAATAAGTTATCATGAAGCACAGCCGTTGAAAGAATTTATAAAAACAAATACACCTTTAGATAATTATTTTCAAAAAAGTAGCTATATTGTATCAAACGATATTTTTTGTATTTGTGGAAATAAAATTAATACTTTAAAAAATAAAATTAACAATACCTCTCAGCTTTGCTACAGAAAAAATGAAAACAAAATATTTTTAGATGATGTAGCTATCAGTAATAATATTAAATTTTCTCAAGCAATTTCAAATAGCTCATATAATATTTACGAGGTAAAAGAAAATACTAATTCAAACATAAATATAGTTTCTGCTGAAATTATATTATCCGAAATAGGAAATGCGACACAATTTATAGAAAAATTTTCTGCACATATTAGAAAAAATACCAAAGAAATATTTGATTCTATGCTACAGTTTGCATCTATAGATGCACCAAGAGCAAAAAACAACGAATCGTTATTAGAAAGTAAGATTTTAGACATCTCAACAAGTGACAATATTAAAAAGGCTGAAAATTACTATGAAAAATTTACTTCTAGCATTGCTTTTCAAACCCTAAATGCTAAGATACCTAAATACAATATGCCTTTTATTGATTTTTCTAAGACAATAGCGTATAGCTTATATAACACGAATAAATTTCAACAGAGCTTTATGGAGGGTATGCAAAAATATAAAGATATAATTTTTTTGGGTGTTGGTGGTTCTTTACATCGAGCTAGTTTTTTTGAATTTAATAAAAATAATTACAATTTACTAAATACAAATCTAGAAAAAACAAAGGATATTTTTCTAGATTTAATAAACAATAACATTTCAAAAGAAAAAGCTAACATAATACAGCAGAATTTTATCAATGATATAAATCAAGATAAAAAAGATTTTGGGGAAGTTAGAATTAAACCATACTCAAATTTGTTATATGAATATGCTCTGTACAAACTAGAAGCATTACCAAGCCAAGAAAAAAAGGCAAAAGAAGTAGAACTTTTAGAAAATCTTGTAGGTGCTGTATTCCGAGCAGATTTGCGTGATAATGGTGTATACAACATAAATAATCTAGATATACAAAAAAATACAAGATTTAATCAAATAGTTAATACAGTTATTGATATCTTTCCTACTCAAGACTTAATTAATTCAAAATGTTTCTTAAATAATTTAAAAGGAGAGAATATTTGGGCTGATGTAGTATTAAATAAAAAAACAGCAATTCAAGGGGTTTCTTTGGATAGAAAAGGAGAAAATAATTCAGATATAGTTAAATTATATAAAAATAGTGATTTAAATAATAATAAATTAATTGTGTCAAAGTTCTCACCATTATTCTTAAAAAAAGCCTTTGCTTTTCAAGAATTTGAAGGAGCATTTGCAATACCAACTGCTTGTTTTAAAACAGCTAAAAATATTTTGAATAAAATATTCGTTTCAACTGGTTTTATTGAAAAAGAATATATTAATGATAAATATGAATTAATCAACAACTCTCCATTAGGGTGGAAGGGCGGTCAATTATTTGATACTTCAGGTAGTGCAAAAACAGCTCTACAGGCGGTAATTTATTCGACACAAAATGGAGATTTTAGAATTAATGATTTTAATAGAGGTGTATTTGGTAATGCTTCGACAGCTTATGATTTGGCATATATATACGCACATATTCTTGGAAAAGAAGATATATTCGCTTCATCTAAGAATTTTACAGAGCATTTAAATAAAATATTTGATGATTTTAGAAATTTAGATAAAAATATAGCAGGTTTTAATGAGATTAAACAATCTATTGAATATATAAAAAACAACGATTTTTCAAGAGCAAATTTACTAAACGCAATAAGAAGTAGTAATTCTTCTAGAAATACTTCTACAGTCACAATAGAAGAAACAATACCTTATGCGACTATTAAAGATATTATTTACAATGGCTTAGAATATGTCAAACAAGACTTTGCAATGAGAGCTATTTATGCAAAACAAATACCACTTGACAATCAAGATAAAAAAGTTCAGTATGCTTGGAGAGCATTACAAACCAATTATCATAACAAACTTCGTGATGGTTTTCTTGATTTTTTTGGTAGATTGGATGAAAACAGAATCAATAAAGATTCTATTTCTTACACGGATTTACTATTATCTAATGTAAAAGAAGCAACTGAATTAGCTAATTCAGATAATGACAATAGCGTTGATTTAAAACCGTTGAAGGAACAAATAACTTATATATTAACAGAAGAAACTCAAGACAATTATGAAAAAGGGTTTATAGAAAAGTTTTCCTCTACAACGATAGATGAATTAGTAAGGTTACCGATGCCAAGATATTTAAGAGATTTAAGAGATAATTTTCTTGGTCAGAATTTGGAGGAGTTAAGAGAGTATAATAATATCGATTTTGTCTCACATCAAATACCTAACGAGTTACAACCTATAGTAACTAGAATGCTAACAAACTTTGCGATGATAGAGAGTTTGTCAGATTATTGTAAGGAACATGAAATAAGAGAGGTAGTTAATGCAGAAACTGCATTAACGAAATGCACCCATAAAGATATTTTTAATACTACTAAAAGTTTTTCTTACGAATTAATTTCAGGAGCTAGTGAGTTTGTTGAATTTGCAAAAATTTATTTTAAAAACAATTTAGATTTATCTAATTATTTAGAAGATTATAAAGATATTTTAGAAGCTAGTTTTGACAAATCAAATTGTATTATTTCGAATGGTGAAAAATCAATATTATTTGAAGATTATAATGGAAAAATACCTATTTTATTACATAGTTTAATTAACAGTGAAATATATTCAATGCTAACTAATGCTAGTTCATTAACAGAAAGCATTGAATTGCTTACATATATGAAACCAAAGGATGAATCTCAATCTGGTTATTTAGAGTATTCTATTGCTAGTAAATACTCAGAAAAGGATTCGCTAGGAATTATAAAGTATTCAAATATGGATTTTGACTTTTCAACTTTTTCTGATAATATTGATGGTGTAATGATAAGAACCGCTAAAACAAATTTATTTCATGAAAGTGGTAAGTTTAATGTAAAAGTTAGGAATGTAGGAGATGCTGGTGTTACTGCTATTTTGGTAACTGATGAAAGACTAGATATCTCTAACCTAGATTTAAATGTTTATATTGGGGAGTCTTATAAAGATGTGTTTGCTTATTATCACCCAAATAAACAAGAAAATCAGCATAGTTTATATATTTCTGCTAACTCTTCAACGCAAGCACCAAACGCAATTAATTTAGTTACTAATTATATTAATTCTTGTGGTTGGAGAGAGGAAGACAATAGAAAAGTAAATATATTTCATTTAACACAAAACGATAAGACCAATGAAAAATTTATAGCTACTCTCAATAAACACTTTATTGAATTACCACGAGTAACGACAATAGAAAACATCCGTTTTTCAACAACACCAAATGCAGATGTAAGTGATGCTTTCTGCTTAAATATTTATAATGATGTTTTACAAAAGCCAAATAAAAATATTCAAGAAAAAAAGGACACCTCTACTATTATAAAATCTATAAAAGAAGAACAATATGTTGCTTTAGATAATAATACCCAAAAAATGCCTGTTGCGTTTTTAGTAAAAGATATTGCAAATAATAATAATGATTTTTCAGTATATTTAGATTTAAAAGGCAATAATTCAGTAGCTTCATCAGTTCAAGTATTAGTAATAGAAGATAATTTTTATTCTTTGGTTAATTTTGCAAACGCAAACAATAGAATAAAGATAGATGAGCGACTTGAAGAAGCTAGAAATCCTTCAGAATTAATGACTAAATTGGAACAGGAAAATTCTGAAATTCCTGTGGCAATAAGTGAAACAAAATTCAAAGATTTATTAGCAGATGGTTGGAATCCAGCTAAAAGCGTAGGAACTTTATTATTGAGTGCTAAAAGTTTATTCAAAATGTTGGAGACCAAAATGTGTATAGCAATAAGACCAGTAATTAAAAGTAGTGAATATTTACAACAACAATTAAACACTACAAATAATCACCTCCTACAAAGAGAGGTGCTATCTATAAACAGCTTGTTAACACCACAAGCTGTAGAGTGTGAAAATATTTTAATTAAAGCAAATAACTATTTTTCTAGAGTAGGTAGACAGCCTTTGGTAATCCACGATACCTCAATGGAGAGTCAGGAAAAAATTTATACCTTTTTTAATGATTTTTTAAAAAACACCTTGCAAAAACATGGTGATGCAGAAAATAGTAATAAATCCATTGCAAGACAGATGAGAGAAATAAAAACACCTTATTTTGCTTTTGCATTAGCCAAAATAGAAAACGATAGCTTTTTAATAGGTTTATCAATGAAAGATAAAGCGTTTCAAGGTTTAGAAGTGCTTTCTTCTAAAGACTGTTTAGATAAACGCTTTTACGGTCAATTTATCAAAGACGAAAGCAATATACGAACGCTTAAATCTTATTTAAAAGACACTAAAGAAAATGAAATTCTTAATATGACTTGCGTAAATGATTGCTTTAAATATATTGAAGAAAAAACACAGCAACAACAAAGTAATTATATTCATAGGCAATAATGGGAGGCTATAATGAGTAACACGGATAAATTTTTTATAGGTGCTTATATTAAAGAGCAGTGTGAATGTGGTGATAAGGTATTTTTAAAAAATTATGAACAGATGGTAGATGAAACTATTTTTTCTAGTATTATAGGTAAAATGATTGAATTGGGGGCTATTTGGGATTTAAAAGAAGAGCTAAGGACTATTAAGGAAAGTTTTCATAATAAGGATATTATAAAATATACCAAGCTATGTATAGCTACTACCCCAATTGAAGAAACATTTAAGGATAATGAGTTTATTGTTGATTTTTTAAAAAGAGCTAATGAACACTTAGGCTTTAAAAAGCTTAAAATTGGAGAAGACCCTCAATGTTTGTTTTATGTATCAGCACCCAAGAGCAAATTAAGTAAAAAAATCATAGATAAATATCGTATAGATAATATTCAAAAATGTATTCGTGTTGAAATTATAAGCAATGATAGAGTTGAAGATGACCTCACTTATGATTTTTTGCGAATCAAAGAATATGTAAAAACCTTAAAAGCTTTAAATTTTAAATCAATCAAGCATAGAACGGAACTTATTTTTAAAAAACAAAATAGAAAAAAAATAATTAATGAATACAAATTTGAATTAAATGACGAACAAGCATCAGATTTTAGACGCAATTTTAAACAACCTGATTATGTAGGACTAACAGGAGAAAGTCTGATTGTAGCTTTAGATGATTATGAAAAATACAATATTTATATCCCAATAGATTTATGGGAAAACGTTGTTAAATGGTAAATTAAGCAATAAAGGAGAAAAATGAATTATTTTAAACAAGATTTATTGAATGCAAAAGCAGAAAGAACAGAATTTTTATTAGAAAATTTACTACCTTTACCAATCGGCAAGGTATCTATTTTGTCAGCAAGCGGAAGTGTTGGCAAAACCTCTTTAGCTTTAAAATGTGCGTTAGATTTAGCTACAAACGAAGATGTTCAAATATTAATGCACTTGTCAGAAGATAGCATGGGAGAAATTAAATTAAGAGCCGATGAAATTATGAAAACTATGAACAACAAACCATATTTATCAAAAATAAAAATAAATGATGATAGTGTTATCATAGACAAAACATTATTTACACAAGAAAGAATGGAGGAGTTAAAAGAATACTTTAAAGAGTATAAATTGGTAGTATTAGACCCGCTCGTAGCCTTTATTAATTTTAATGAAAACGACAATAAAGAGGCAAAAGAATTTGTAAGTATTTTAACGCATATAGCCCAAGAGAATAATCAAGCTATTTTATTTTTGCATCATCATAGGAAAAAAAGCAATGATGACGAAGAAGCTATAATGAGAGGAGCAAGTGCCTTTGCACACGCTATAAGAGTTCATTATTCCCTATCTTATGATAAAAATAAAAATAAACATATTATTAAAATTGAAAAAGATAATTTAAATGCCAAGTATTTTTTAGGTGGGGTTGAAGAAAAAGAAATACAAATTTTTCCTACTAAAGAAAAAGAAGCAACACAAAGAAAACCTATAAAAGGAATTAAATGGAAAACAGAAACGATTTAATAAATGAAATAGAACAAGATAGAGATAAACATAATGTTTTAATATACATTAAGCCGTAATCTATACGGCTTAATCACCTTTTCATGGAGTTTCACTATACTACATATAGAAAAAACTCATTAACATTATACATCAATTTTAGTTATTAAATTTTAATCTTTATATCCTTACTTCTTTTTAATATCCTTTTAATATAATAATTATCAATCTTATTTATATACTAAATCCTTTATCAATATAGTAATTAATATTATTTTAAGGTTACGCATACCCTTTACGCTACATACCCGCCGAGAACCTACCAAACCTATAACCCACGCCCCAGCTGGGGCGTGGGTTCCCCAGCCCCATATGGGGCTGGGGTGTTGGGGTGTTGGGGTAGCCCTGTCTTATGTATAAGATAGGGTATCAGTATCCTATCTTATACCTTATCCATTGATATCTTAATACTAATTTATAAAAACCTTTTCGTAAATTCAATTTGTTTTTCTAGCTCGCAACTGTTTATAGGAACTTCAATTCTAAAAAACTCATTGCTAAAAGTTTTACTTTCTTTTATTTCTTTAAAACTTTTACGAATCTTTTCCACATCTTTATAATCATCAGTATTAAAAATTAGATTATTATTAATTAAATCAATATATACATAATCTCCAATAATAAAACCTAATAAATATTCTTCTGCACTATCATAATCTTTTGTATTAATGTATAATCTATCAACTTCAGGTTCATAATTAATTCTATTTTCTTTTAATAATAATTTTATTTTTTCTACCATTTTTACTCCTTAATTAATTTTCAATAAGTATGATTTTATTTTTTAAGCGTTTTTTATTTGATTATCAAACTATTAATTTAGTTTGATAATCTTGTTATAACATTCTAAGCAATATACGGTGTAATTATCGCTAATTTTGTTACCACCTTGAAAATGTTGTATCGTTGCATTGTGTTTTCCACATTTTTCACAATAAGCATTTAGTTTTTGTATTTCTCTACAATATGGCAAAATATATGCTACACTTTCCCAAATTTTATTTGTATCAGTATAACTCAATAAACCTGCCATTATAATTTTGTTATTAATAGATAATTCTATAATTCTATCTAGTATATTTTTATTTAAAAATTGAATTTCATCTATAAAAATTATATGATTTTTTAAATCATTAAATAAATATTTTTCACTTTTAAAATTATATTTTTTTATTTCAATATTTATATCTCTTGCTATAAAATCTCTTTTATCTTTACTTTGTCTAATAAAAACATATTTATTTCCACTATTGAACGCATTAATCATTTCATTAATTAATATAGTAGATTTGCCACTTTTCATTGTTCCTAATATTATTTTCATATTTTTTCCTTTATTATTTTTATTAAAATTATTCTAATTTTTAAGCGTTTAATTTTATATTAAAAACTTTATATATAAAGTATATAATTAGTTATAACCAATTATATACTTTATCAACTATCTTTTGTAATAATTTTTCAGAGATAAAAGTTCCAATTAAAAAAACTAAACTACCATATGCAGTAAAAAAAACTATTTCATTATTTATTATAAAGCCTATTAATATAAAACTAAGACCCATTTTTTTTATTAAGTTTTTCATTTTTTATCCTTTTTGATTTTAAACTAAAGCAAAAAGATTACTACATCTTTTACTTATTACATAAAGTTTATTATCAAGTTCTATTAAAGCTCCATTAATTCCATAAATACCTATTGAGATTTTTTTAACTAAGTAATTTCTATTAAAAAATCCAATTTTATTTAATTCATTACCTCTTATAGATGTAATATCTATTGCTATATTATTTTTTATTAATTCTTTAAGATTTTTTTGTGTTGTTTTTACTCTCATTTTTTTTCCTTTTAATTATTTTGATTAATTATTATTTTTATTTTTAAGCGTTTTAATTTAAGATAAGTATTAGATAATTCACCTTATTGTGTTAAAATATATAAAAAATAGAGTAGGTAAAAATATGTTTATAGATATTAAACTGCCAAAAAAACTTATAATCTTAAAAGAAACCGAAAAAGCTATTTTAATTTTTTTAGCAAAATATAAAAATACTTATGAAGGTTTTTGGATGCCTAGTCAATTTGTAAAAAAAGATAAATTTATTGAAAATAGAATTTTTTTATTATCAATTCCATCTAATTTTATTTTTAATATAATAAATATTACTAACAATAAAATACTTTTAGAAGTTCCTAATGAAAAAATATTAAATTTTATTTCCAATAAAACAATACATAATTATTATAATGATGATTTTTATATGAGTTTAAATGAAAAATTTTTATTTGATTTTTTAGAAATATTGAACATTTCTAACATTGAACAATTTAATACTAGAAAAAAACTATATGAAAAAATTAGATATGAATTACTTAAAATTAATCCAAAGCTTTTGATTTCTATTAAAACAAACTCTATGCACCATTTTATTATAATAAATAATAGAATGGTGCAAAACTTAAATGATTTAATTTATTATTTAAATTAATTAAAATGGAATTTCACTATCTTCATCGTTTATGTTTTCAATACTATTTTTATTTGTATCAGGTTTTATATAATCAATTAGATAAATTTTTTCAACCAATAATTTTAGTTGAGTTCTATTATTATTATTTTTATCAACCCATCTTTCTTGTGTAATTTTCCCTATTAATGAAATTCTATCACCTTTTCTTGTATATTTATTAATCATTTCTGCATTTTTTCCAAATGCAGAAAATTCTATAAAAATAGTATCCTCTTCCCACCTTTCATCTACTTTTTTTCGATTATATATTGCCAATGTATTATTTATCCACATTGTTTGCCCTTTGGTATGTAACATTACCTCATTCACCAACCTACCTGTAAAATTACAAACATTCATTTCTATCTCCTTAATTATTTTTATTATAAAATATTTTAATAAAGGTAAAAAAATCTTTTAAGCGTTTTAATTGCTGTTGTGTAGGATTAAATAATTTTATATAAAAAAAGTTCTCCATTTTTATACTCTAGTTTTAATTTTTTTAACTTCAAATCTTGTTTAAACTTATTATGTGGTCTTAAATTAACCTCATATTCATAAACCAAAACATTAGCTATACTTAATGGTAAAGTATAGCCTAAAGCAAAGGGTTCTTTTATTATCAATACTTTATTATTCATTTAGCTATCACTTTCACTTAAAAGATATATATCATTATAAATATCTCTAAAATCTCTTGCTATAATTGTTATTTCTAACTTTTTTTCAAGCTTCTTTATTTTATTAATACTTGTGTTATTAAGCATTAGTTCTATAACTGTATCTAGTTCGCCATAATGATACCCCCATTTTAAAAATTCTATCCAATTTTTTACCGATATTTTTTTTAAATTATTGATAAAAAAATCAATTTCCAATATGTAGTCATTTAAAATATTTATATATTTTTTAAATATCTTATTAACACTTTTATTTTTTTCCATATCTTCCAAATTTATTTTATAATATTCTTTTAAATATTTTGAAAGAAACTCTATCTCTAATTTTTTATTACCTAAACCATATAAAATCCTTAATTCTTTTAAACTAATTTTATAAAAGTTGACTATATCTTTAATGTATTCTTTGAAACCGCAAAAAACCTCATTCTTGTCTTTATTATTTATAAACTCTATAAAGAGTTTTAAGGTTTCCTCTTCGTCTAAAAATATATGTTTCATATGTTTTCTCCTAATAATAATTTTAGCAAATATAAAAAAACTTTTAAGCGTTTGTTTGTTAAATTTATTTACAATTCTACCTATGTTAACGGAAGAACAAAAAGAATTAGTAGATTTAGATTGTGACAAAAATAACACAGTAATTGTAGAAGCTTACGCAGGAGCTGGAAAAACTAGCACCCTATTAGAATTTTGCAAAAAACGACCGAATAAAAATATTTTATATCTAGTTTATAACGCAAGTATGAAAAAAGAAGCTGAAAGTAAATTTAAAGATTTAAAGAATGTAAAAATTTTTACAATGCACGGTTTAGCATATATCAATACATCTAAAAAATTATTAGAAAAATTAGGAGATTTAACACTACAAATAATATTAGAAATAGCACAAGAAAATAATATTAATCTAGATATCTTTTCTTCGCATACAGTTTTGGACAATCTAAGAGATTTTTTAATAAGTGACTGTTTAAGTTTTAAAGATTTTTTAAATTCGTCAAATAAGCTTGAGGTCAATCAATCGCTAAAGATTTATAACTTATTAATAAATGAAAATAATAATTACCCTATCACACACGATATTTATTTAAAAATTTTTCAAACTAAAACACCTGTTTTAAAAAATGATATAATTTTAGTCGACGAGGCACAAGATTTAAATGATTGTGTAGTTGATATTTTATTAAAACAAAAAGCAGTAAAAATTTTTATTGGTGATAGTTTTCAATCTATTTATGGCTTTAGGGGAGCTAGTAATGTTTTAAAAAGAATTGCAAATAAAAAAAATATTGAAGTAAAAACAATTTATTTAACTAATTCATTCAGATGTAGTCCTAGTGTAGCTTTTTTGGCTAATAAATATTTACAAGTTTTGGGTGCAAAAAAAGATTTTAAAGGATTAAATAATAAAAATTCAGAAAGTGTAAGCAAAGCATATTTAAGTAGAACTAACTTAAACTTATTAAAAAACGCTTATAATAATTCTCATAAAAAACTTTTTTTTGTAGGCGGATTAAAATCCTATAATCTTCAAGATTTAGAAGATTTATGCTTATTATTTTCAAAAAATGAAGGTATAAAAGAAAGAATAAAAAATCCTTTTCTTAAAAATTTTAATAACGCAAAAGAGTTTTTAAAAAATATAGGCGAAACCGATAATGTCGAGTGGAAGAGTAAAACTACTTCCTTTCTCTTTTTTGTTAATAATAAAATATCTATTTTTGATATTAAAAAAAAGCTTAAAGAGGCTTCAAATGGCGTAAAAATGAAAGATGCTGATATGATTTTTAGTACAGCTCATAAATCTAAAGGACTAGAATTTGACGAAGTTACTTTATCGGATGATTTTTTAGATTTGTCTAAACTTAAAAAAGAAAATATTGAAAGGTGTGAGGAAGAATTAAGGTTATTATATGTAGCTATTACTAGAGCTAAATATAAAATAAATATAAATGAAAAAAATTTTTTAGATAATGAAAAAATTAAGGAATTGCTATGTTAAAAAAGATTAATATAGATACTCATATATTAATCAGAAATGGTTTCACTAGAGAGCAAATAATAAAAATATTGCATAATTGCAATAGTGAAACCCAATTTTTAGAAATAGTTAAGAAGAAAATAAAACAAATGAACACCAAAGAAGTTTTTATCTCATTAGGTGGACTTGTAAAACAAATTACAAAAAAAGATAATCTAGACATTTTAAAAATTATAAAAAATGAACTTGATAAACAAGATATAAAAAATGAAAAAATAAAATCTATGCTAGAAATAGAATATAGGTTAACTTCAACAGTATTAAATAATTTTTTTACTAAGGATATAAAAATTGATAATTTTCATATTAAAAATAATATTCTTTTTTTAAATAACAATAAATTTATTCCATTAAAAAAAAATATTTCAGACAATCAAAAAGATTGTTTATTATTTGAGCTTAGTCAAAATTTAGATATAGATAAAAAAAATTATTTTCTAAATACTTTTTTTGATTATATAGATGAAAAAAATCTAGATGAAACTTTTCTAATTAATTTAAGTGAATTTAATAAATTAAAAAATAAAAATAAAGAAACAAATTTAGATAACTTAGAGAATATTGTGATTTATAGTAATCCAAATTTAAATACTAAACATTTAGATAATGTTTTGTTTAACTTAGAAGATATAGACGTAGAACAAATCAGTGAAATGGCTGATTGTCTGATTGAAGAAGAATTGCAACAGCAAAATAAAGAATATTATTTAAATAATCACTATCAAAGAAAGTAAAATCACATATCCCAGCAAAGGTTAAATCTATTAGTTGTTCTTTTCCAACAATTATCTTTAATATTTGCCTCTCTTAATTCTTTATCTAAAAGATTATAAACTTTAGTAATGAGATTACATAAATTTTCCCATTCTAAATTTTCGAATATTTTAACTAATTTTTCTTTAATTAATATATCTTTAAAAACATTTATATCTAAATTCTCCGTATTTATATACGAGCTTTTATAAAATTTACCTTCTTCTAACGGATTGAATATAGGTTTTGCTCCACTCCAAGTATCAAATGTATAATTCCTAATTTTATCAATCAAATCCGCTATTGCTTCTAAATAGCTAAAAACATCTGATGCTTCTGCTAATAAAAAATATTTTTTATCTATTGATATTGAAGTATAGTTTTTATAGTATTCATCTAAAAAAATATGGCAATTTCTTTTTGCTAATCTTATATAATACTCTAATGCGTGAGCTTTTTGAACATCTATATTTTTTGTATCATTTATTAAAATTTGTGGAATAATTTTCATTAATTTCCTTTCTAAGTTTATTAATATCAATAATATTATTTTATAATAATTAAATTAATAATTATGAATTAATAAAAATTTTTATTGACATAGTAATATTTTTTTGATATTATTAATTGATTTTACTAGAAGGAGAAAAAATGAATATTTTAAGTGTTGATTTAGGGTATTCTTTGTGCAAAGTTATTTTTGAAAAAAATAATGAAGTGAAAGAATATATTTGTCCAAGTGCAATTTCTTACGCATTTCAAAAAGACTTAGAGGAACAAGAAAATATTTATCACTACAATGATGAATATATAAAAATAGGTGCAGTATCAAACGATAACCTTGATACTCTTAATGATGATTTTATTATTAAGTATTCGCCTGTATTTTTGGCTCATGTTATTAATGAGTTGAAAATAGAAAAACAAATAAATGAAACTGTACTTTTATTCGGGATTAGCGAAATAAATAAAGAGATTCTAAAAGACTTAAGAAAAATCTTAAAAAGCTTTACAGTAAATAATAAAGAATATGCTTTTTCAGATGTAAAAATCTTTAAGCAGGGTGATATATACCCTTTAATCAAAAATAAAATTGATGATTTTGGAGATTTAAACGAGAATGTTACAGTTTTAGATATTGGTTTTTTTACCAACGATATACATTATTATGAAAATGGTATATTAAATAATAATATAAAAATTAGCAATATTTTTGGAGTGAATAAAGCCATTGAACCAATCAACTCTTTTTTAAAAGATAAAGGTTTATTTTTGTCGCAACAAGAAATAAATCAATATTTAAATGGTGAAAAAAATAGGTTTAAAATCAGAAAAGGTAAAAAAATTATTGATTTAAGTGAAATAATCAATAAAAGTAAAGAAATCTTTACTAATGAAATAATAGCGATATTGAATAAAAAAGAAGTTATTAACAGTGATATATTTTGTATTGTTGGTGGAGGAGCTAAATTGTTAGATTGGGAAAAAATTAATAGAGAAATAGGTGAAGAGAGAATATTAAAATATGAAGAGGATAGCATATATGTTAATGCTAAGACTTATATTTTAAATTATAAGAATAAAAAGGATGTTAGATGATAGCGTTTGATAAAAAATTTATGACTATTGGGTTAGACTCTGATATTGCAGTATTAATTAAGCTAGTCAATGCTAAAGATAAAAATATATTAATAAACAAAGGTTTAGCAAATGCTTTTATTGAAAAAGAAAATGAATTATTGGCAAATTTAGAAGACAAAACTATAAAAGGTGCGTTTGCTGAAAAAATGTCTATAATAAAAGAAAGATACTCGTATAAAGCAGATTTAAAGAAAATACCTAAAAGAAATGATAAACAAATATCTAAAGACCAAAGCATAAAAACGAAAGAAATAGAAGAAATAGAAGAAGACGATTTTGATTAAAATATTAAGTTTGTTTTCAGGTGCTGGAGGTCTTGATTATGGCTTTTCCAAAGCACCTTTTAATATCACCCACGCAATTGAAAACGATAAAACAATATGGGCTACTTATGAAAAAAATTACCCTAAAACGCTTCTGTTAAAACAAGATATAAGTAAAATTGAAAGCTCTTATTTAAATGATTTTAAGTTTCAAGGTCTTATAGGTGGGCCGCCTTGCCAATCGTGGTCTTGTGCTGGAAAACAAGAAGGATTAAAATCTTCGAAAGGACAATTATTTTTAGAATATTTAAGAATTTTAAAAATTACAAATCCATTATTTTTTGTTGCTGAAAATGTAAAAGGAATACTGTCAAAAAAGCATAGTGAGAGTTTGAATTTTATTCTAAATAGTTTTAAAGAATTAAAGTATAAAATATTTATTATGCTTTTAAACGCCAATGATTTTGGTGTAGCACAAGAACGTGAAAGAGTTTTTTTTATTGGTTTTCAAGAAAAATTAAATATAGATGATTTTTCAATCAAAAAAGAAAAAGATAGAAAAAATCTTGAAATTATTAGAGATTTAAGCAATAGTGCAAAAGGAACTACTTTTCAAAGTTTAAAATCAATTTGCTCTTTTCCAAACCATGAATATCTTACAAGTGGTTTTTCTCCACAGTTTATGTCTAGAAATAGGGTCAAAGCATATAATGAATGCTCTTATACTATTTTGGCAAGTGCTAGACATATAGTTTTACATCCACAAGCTCCTAAAATGATTAAAATATCAAAGGATTTATTTGAGTTTGATAATGCAAACTTGCCATTATATAGAAGACTCAGTGTTAGAGAATGTGCTAGAATACAATCATTTCCAGACGACTTTATATTTGAATATAACTCAATTTATGATGGCTATAAAATGGTAGGTAATGCAGTTCCGCCAAAATTATCTATAAAAATTGCTGAAGAAATTAAAAATAAACTTAAATTATAATTTTACATATTTTTCTATAAATTTTTCTTTTAAACCGTTGAAAAAATTTTCCATCTCTTCAATAGTTTTTTTATAATTCACTTCAATTACTGAATTTGGTTCAAAACTAGGACTAAAAAAACCAATCTTCCTAAAATAAATATATAAATAATCTAGTTCTATTTGCTTATAGCCTAAAATAAAAAATAAGTGGTTTTGTAAGCCTGCAAAAATATATATTTTTAGGCATTCTATATTAAATTCTACATCTTGTTGTGTAGTAGTCTGAAAATCATTTTTATAGGTTTTTAAAAAGTTATATAATCTAAAAGCTTTATTAACTAAGTTAATATCATAAAATGGTGTTATTTCATTAAAAAATGAAAAATTGCTTTTCAAAAACATTTCATATATTTTTGGTTCGTTGGCTTTTATATTTTCTAAAACAATGAATGGATAATTTAGTCTGATATCATCTGAAAACGAAAAGAATATTTTAAAAGCATCATCAAACTCATAGTTAAAAAAATTACTAATTCTTTCATATTTATTAAACATAAACATGAAATTATTAATCATAAAATCCAATAAATCATCATCTTTTATAATCTCTAATAAAAAATCTGCTAGATTTTCTAATAGATTTTCACCATCTTTTAATAAATTATTTTTTAATCTAAATGTAGCCATTTGATAACCATAAAAACAAAAGTATTCTGATAACATTACTTGAGATGGTAATCTTTTATCAAACTTATCTGATAACTTATGAAATAATGGACAAAGACAAACAGAATTGAATGTAATTTTTACAGGATTGCCTCTGTTATAACAATCTAGCCTAGATTCCCAAAACTTTTGAGCTTTAGTGTGCAAAACAGCCATAGGCTTATCATCATCAAAACTAAGAAAATCTGAAGATAGGTATTCGTAACAAAATGTTCTTCTTAATTCTTCTATCCTTGTTCTTTCTTTAAAATCTTCTTGGTTAGTAAAAAATACCTTATTATAATATTCTTTTGATTTATTGATAGAAAAACTATCTATATAATTAACACCAGTACAGCGTTCATTGTAGAAATAATAATGTCTTTTAATATCAAAATATTCATTATAGATTATTTGATAATCATCATATTTAAAGCAATCTATTAAATTGTTAGATGAATAGATTTTATCCTTGTTTGTTGCATGAACGCCTGAAAAAGCATTTGGTATCTTTTCAAAGCCACTAGCAAGTCCAAACATCATAAAAGTATCTAAAACCTCATCTTTTGTTATTTTTTTTAGATGATTTTTTACATCAAATAAAGATTGTATAAATTTTGAAATTAGAACATAAGAAAATTTATCATTCTTCCATTCTTCTCTTAGTTTTATCATTTTATCCACATCAAGAAGATTAATTTCTCTACAACTTTTGGTCTTAAAATACTCTAAATCATATATTGATTTAGCTTTTTCTATCTCTTCATATAATTTTGTTTTTCTTTCTACTTCTTCATCAGGGCGTAGCTCACATATGCAACCAGATTTGCCAGTTGATTCGATACTTTCATTTTTGTAAAAGAAATTATGATTTTTATCATAAAACATATTTACAAAGCTATCTAATTCCTCTTGCCCTACTTCTTGTTGGGTAGGAATAATATCTTTAAATTTCTTTATTGGTGTATTCATCAATAAACCTATTTAATGCTTTTGGGTTAATTGAAACTTTAAAATAATTTTTTATTATTTCAATCATTTTCTTCTTAGAAAAATTATAATCTATCATTTTCTTTATAGATTCTTGATTTTCTATCAAAAGCTCATAGTCTTTGTTTATTTTTTTATTTGCCAACATTATTTTATTTTCTTCTTCAATTATTTCTAATAATTTTTTATTCACAAATAGCTCCTTTTTTTATTTTTCTTTCTAAAATACCTAAAGCAATAGAACAATCTACGTCTATTACTTCTCCTTTTTGTTTTTTTTCTTTAAAATCTAGATAATCGCAAAATAATATGCTTTTATCAGATATTCCTCTAAGTATAGGAATAAAAATTTTATATCTTTCTACTTCTTCCAACATAATTTCTCCTTAAATAAAAAAGAAATTAATGAAACTTTTAAGCGTTTTTTTGCTTAATGCTTGAATCTAATGGCATTTAAATAAATAACCAAATTTAACCATTAAATTCCCCACAGTCAACACGATAAGTTTTCAACTTATCATTTTCAAACATTTCAATATTAGGCATTCTAAAACATTCTTGAAAATTATCACTTAGAATAATTTTTACGAAATAATTAGGCACTCTAATTCCATTTTTGATATATCTTTTATTATTTTCATCAAATTCTATCAAATTAATTACTTCAGCCCAACCTTTAGCTAAAGCAACTTGTCTTTCACGCTTTTCAGCTTTCAGCCAAACATTGCGATTTAATTCTGGCGTTTGAGGTGCAATATTACTCATTAAAAAGGTGCTTCTTTGAGCATCTGTTGTAGCATTCATTGATTGATTTGATAGAATATGCCCTCTATCATAGCCCGAATGAAGATAATCATTCCAATCAGTGCGATATTTTTTAGCTAATTTATAATCAGGCTCAAATTTAGGACGATTTTTAATATGTCCTGCCTCAAGCATATTTTTATCAAGTTTATATGCAACTGCTAAACTTGATTTTTTAGAGTAGTCATAACAATTTTGATAATAAAACTTATCTAAAACCACATCACAATTATTAAAAAACTTTTGAGCCATTTTACTTGGCTCATAATGTGCATAGTTACTTGCATTTAAACTTAATGTTAATAATATAGCTGATAACTTTTGTTTCATTGTGGTATATCCTCCTATCAAACCGCTTTATACAATTTACTTATATTATCTTTATAATTATTATTTAAATATTCTATAAGTAATTTATTTTCATTATTTAAAATTAAATTTTCAAAATCTCTATAAAGATGATTATAAACACAAAAACTTCTCATAAAATATATATATTTATTAATATACATTTTTGTCAATTCAGAATCATTAAGAGTATTTTTAGGCTCTATAAAAGTGTGATGAAAATTAGATTGTAAAAAATGTAAGTGTAAAAAATCAACACTTGTGATATTGATTATTTTTAAAGCAAACGCATTAAAAAATTTCTTTTTAACAGTATCAGTAGGAGTAATTAAAGCTTTTTTTATCAAGTTTTCTTTATCTGTTAAATTTGGATACAAACGCTTTATTACAATGCGATAATCATTCTTTATTTTTACTTTCTTAACTTCTATATCTTCAAGTTCATCACTTACTATATCATAAAAACGCTCAGCCATTTCTGTAAAAAAAGAAAAAGTTGTAACTAAATTTAAATTATAAAATAACAAATCTATTTTTGTAAAATCTAAAGATATTCTTGCGTAGCTCTTGAAAATCTTAAAATGTTTCTCATTAATATCTGTATATTGGATATTGTATAAAAAGAGCAATATAAAAATATTTATTTTTTGTTCATCGTTTAAATGGTTTATGTTCGCTTCAAGAATTTTTTTTATAAAGCGTTTTTTTGTAATAGCTTTACTAATATTTTTTTCATTTATTTCATTGATAATTTTAATTTCTTGTTTTGATAAAGTATTAGCTTTATCAAATTTAACAATTAAATAAATTAAATCTGAAATATCGTAATCTGAGTTATGTGTAATAATAAAGTCTATTTCCTTAGCCAATTCATCTTTTTTATCAAAATTAATTAAATATTTTTTACATTTATCAATAATTATTTGTGCTACAAATTCTGAACTTATCTCTTCTAAAAATAATGAATCTTCTGTTGTTAGATAAGATTGTTCATTATTAAAAATAATTGTTTTGAACAGAAAATCAATTTCTTGTTCCAACTCCTCTTCTTTTGATATATAGAATGGGGGTTTTAAACCATACAATTTACCATTATGATATTTTTTAGCATACCAATAAACATTTTCATACTTTTCTAAAATTTCACCTATTATTTTAATAGCATCTATATATCTTTTTGAAGACAATACTTGATATTGCTGAACTTTGTTTATAATTTTTCCCTTGCTTTGACTATACTCAATTTCATTGTCTATTACTTTAAAAATTGTATTAATTATTTGTTGTTCAAGCATATCTTATCTCCTTATTGGTTAGTGGCTTTAAATAATAAATGGTTAAAAACCTCTTTATTTCTTGTATGAATTATATTAACATAAGGCTCATCATCAAAACTTGACCATAATTCAAGTTTATTTTTATTTTCATAATCTAAAACTAATTCTAAAAATTCCTTTTTATCAAACTTTACACCTTCATTTCTTAAGCTTTCTACTCTTTGCAAAAATTCATTATCACATTCACCATCAAAAGTTTGATTTTTAATATTGAAATTACAATTATATATTTCATTATTTTTATCAAAATAATAATTAATGCTTTTTATGTTTTGATAATGCCAAACTTCACCTCCAAAATAAAAAAGACAAAAACATAATATGGCTGTAATTGTAAATATTGTTTGACATTTACTTTCTTCCAAATATGCAATATAACTATTTGGTGTAATATTTTTTAGTTTTATTAAAGGTATTACTAAACACAACAACATAATAAATAATAATATAACTGTCGTGATTTGAATGTTTATGGTTTCAAATATACTTGTTAAAAATATTAAAAAGCTATTTTGCCAAACAATATCTTTTATCGTTAAACCTAAGACAATTAATATTAAAAATATTTTTCCTATGCTAAAGCCTTTCTTTTTTTGATTTAAATCGTTTATTTTACTCATTTCAACTCCTTTTTTAATTCCTTGCATTAACATAACAAGGTTCATATAATTTAAAAATTCTTTCAATTCTTTTATACTCGTAAATATTATAATCTTTTATTATAAAATCGTAATAATTGTCGTTATTTTGTATTTCAGCAATATACTCATCAATGTCTTTAAACTCTTCTATATATTCTTGGGCTTCTTTTAAATTTTTAGCAAACATCTCGTGTTTTCTAACCCTACTTTCTATAAAAAGATTTCTGTTTTTAATTTTGTTAAAATCATACCCCTTCTTTATACCTTTTGGTTCAAATAATTCTATGTATGTTTGTGATTTGCTTTGAATTTCTTTAATTTTTTCTTCTAGGCATTTTTCAAAATCAAACCCAACCATTTCAATATAGTTTTTACAAATATAGATTATTTTATATAAAGTGTTGGTTTTTACATTCTGAATATTTTTATCTAAATTTATACTTGATTTGTTTGTATTAATTAAATTATTATCAATAATTAAACGCAATATTTCATTAACATTATCATCATATTTAAAAGATGATGGTTCTTCATAATCTTTAGTAATACTTATGATATAAACAACAATATCACATAAACTATTTATTTGGTCGCAATACATTTTTGAATTATGAAAATTACTTATGTATAAAAGAATTCTTTGAAAAAAATCATATTGATTAATATCTTTTTTATTTTCTAAAACACTAATAATTTTCTTTATCATTTCTTTATTCATTTAAATCTCCTTTTAAAATATTTGAAAGTTCATCAATAACAAAATTAGCCAAATCATAGCCACTAGAGAAGAAAATCATATTATCATATTCTCTTAGTATTTTTGTTTTATCTCCTATACCTTTAAAAATATAAGAAATCCAAAAAATTCTTTTTTCACAATTACAAATATGGCAAAAGTGAATAGAATACTTATCCATTAAAAAATGTTCTAAGATAAATATGATTTCATCTTCTTTTAAAATTGGATGATAATGAGAAAATAAAATCTTAACCTCATCAAGACTTGAAATTTTATCTAATTTATCGATAAGTGTTTTTAACTCCTGTTTCATACCTTTCCTTTCTTTTAAAAACTATAAAAACTTTTAAGCGTTTTACGTATTATCTGCTTACACACAGAATTATGCTATCCTGTGTGTATTATATTTAATCACAATATGAAAATCTAGAATAATATTCATCCAAAGCCCAAGTATAGCCCTCTGCACTACTTAATTCTAAATAAAAGCCACTACATTGTGAATAATTATGGTTACAAAAATCTAACCTCTTCCTAATTATTTTTTCAAGTGCTTTTATTTTTGCTAAATTTTTTATAATTGTATTGTTCCTAATCTCAAAATCAGCTTTTAAGGTGCTATTGTGTTCTATAGAATTAGTTATTTCATCTTCAATCTCCTTGCTTCTTAAAGAGTTGGTTTCATCTATTAGTTTTTGCGTAATTTTTATAATTTCATCATAGGTTTTTTCATAATTTTGTTTATAAAAATCATAATTTATATTTTTTTCAATACATATTTTTGGTTTAAAATGTTTTGATTTTTCATAAAACTCTTGTTTTTTAATGGTTTTATGAACATAATAATCTTCAAACCAAAAAGTTACTCCGCAAGCTTTACAAATCAACCCAATAAATGCAAGTAATATAAATAATAAAAAAAAGATAGCTAAAACACCTTGTAAAATTTTTTTCATTTTTTTTCCTTTCGTAAATATTTTTTAAAGACAATCGATTAATTTTGTATCCCTAAAATCATGCCAAGCACTTAAGTCCTCAATTAGATACTTAAGTTCATTTAGTTTTAAAGGATTTTTTAATTTTATTTCATCAAACACAAATGGATTTTTTAATGTCTTAATATTCATATAAGAGTATTCAGCAAAATCAATCCCATCAAACCTCCCTCCCCAAGTAAAATAAACTTCGCTATCACCTTCCAAAACAAAATATAAACTTTCTTGTCCTTTGTGGTAACCATAATAAATTCTATATACAAGCTTTTCTTGTATATTCTCTTGTTCATAAAGCTTTGGTAATTTCATCTTTTCTCCTTAATTTTTAATTTATCTAACAATAAAAAAATCTTTTAAGCGTTTTTATTGATTTTGAAGCGTCCTATAAAATATAAAACGCTTTTATATTTAAATTAGATAGTTTTAAACAACTGTAAAATATTCCATTGGTGAGCATACAGTTGAAAGAAAATTAACCATTTCTTTATGGGTGGGGTTGCTATTAATTTTTTCTTCAAAATCTTTTACAATGCTACTATGTATTGTAAAGTCATAGTGTTCTTTATTTGTTTTAACCTGACATATATAGTAATCATAAAAAAATTCATGATTATATTCATCAATTAAACCTTTCATAAATTTTACAGCTTCTTGCTTGTTTTTGTGCTTTTCCTTTTTTACGGCAATTATGCCATCAAGGCTTGTTTTGTCATTTAAGCTTATTATTTGTAGTTGTTTAGGTTGTTTTATGAAACCTAGATAATAATACTCTTTTAAATCTACCTTAGATTCGTTTAGGTTTTTTAACATTTGAAAATGTGAAACACTTTCTATATAATTAAGTGTTTCATCAAAACTGTCACAAGAAAGAGTTTCAAGTCTTTCCGTAAAAACTACTCCATTTTTTATTTTATAAAATTCTTTGAACATTTTTTTCTCCTTTTGAACTAATAAAGAATAAAAAAATTTTTAAGCGTTTTTGTGTTTGTATTTCCTTAGTGTCTTGTAAATTTGCAAGACACTTTTGATTTCTTCTAAGCTAGGGGGGGTTAATAAATATCTAAATAAAAAATTATATCAGTCTATTTGTCCCAAAAAGTAATTTAAGTTATAAGAGGCTATGACATTTCAGCAAGATAATTTTCAATATACTTAAACTTCTCTTCTAAATCAAAGACTTTATTTTTTAGTTTTTCGTATTTTTTCTCTAACTCTTCATACTCATCTTTGAAAACAAAACCCTTTCTTAGATAAAGTTCTTTTAATTTTCTATCTATTTCAAAATTGTTATTGTGAATATTTATAAAGATGGTGTCTAAATAAATTCCATTTAAATTGCAAAAAGGACTTAAATTTAAAAAATTAACCTTTTTTATTACTCGACAACCCCTAAACATATAATTAGCATTGATTAATTCTTTGGCATCAAATACCAAAGAAGCTTCTAAATTTTTACAATCTTTAAACATTTCTATCATTGTAGTTACTTTGCTAGTATCAAAATTTAAACATTGATTAAAATTTTCACACCCACTAAACATATAGTTCATATCTTTTACATTTGATGTATCAAAATTCAAAGGTTGATTAAAATTATAGCAGTTCATAAACATACCTTCCATTGTAGTTACTTTGCTAGTATCAAAATTTAACGGCTGATTAAATACTTTACATCCAGCAAACATATATTTCATATTGACTACACTGCTAGTATTCCATTGTTCTACTCCTTGTAATGGCATATTGTATATATCACCAAAAAATAGATATGACATATCTGTGATAAGACTTGTATCTATTTCGCTCAAATCTGTTATCAAAACAAATTTTCTATTTTTTGTAAATTCTTTATCTAAAACCTTCAGTAATTCTGTTAGCTCATGTCTTGTTTTTGGCTTTAAATTTAATTCTTTCATTCTTTCTCCTTTAAATTAAAATAATACCTTTTCTAAGCGTTTTTTGTTCTTTTATCTCTTTAGCTTAAAGAGATAAAATCACTTAATCAAACTTTTGTATCTATATCAAAAGCTTCTGTGTAAAGGTCAAAAACATCATTGTTCTTAAATAATGTAGAATGCTCTGCTTTTAAACCTAAAAACTTTTGTATTTCAAGAAAACCTATTTCAGCTCTCATTAAATCGTTAAATTCAGCGGACGCCCCTACATCCGATAATTGAAACAATCTTGTGTGTAAATCTAAAAGGCAAGTTTCACAACCATTTATTTCATAAAAAGCCTTTTCTATATTATTGCCTAATTCTTGATATTTATCACTATCTATTATTTCGCTTATAATAGATGCTCTTAAAAAATTTTTTGCATTAAAATCTAGCCCTTCATTTAGTATACTATTAAAATGATTATTCTCATTACATCTTTTTAATAAATACTCAAAATAAACCTTATATTCTCTTTCCATTTTAATCTCCTTGATTGATTTTTAATAGAATAAATAAACTTTTAAGCGTTTTTATTGACGAATCCATAGTAATCAAAGATAAAAACACAATAACATGTAAGCACTCATCCTAGCTATTTTAATAATTAGTATGGTGCTTATAATAGTTAAAATGTTGTTAAGATTGTCCTATCTATCAATAGAGCATTCTTATTTACAAAGGCTGAAAATAAATTATTACAATCAAATTCAAATCTTTCCTTGCTTGAATAATTAATTTTAACCAATTCTTTTTGAATAATTAATTTTACAAATTTTAAATTCGCTTGTGCATTTTTGCTAAAAGGCTCTAAAGCTTCTTGTAATTTTGACGACTTATTTAATAATAAAGAAAATACATAATTATTAATGCTATAAAAACTCTCATTTATATTATTAAAAATTTTATATATTTCAATAAAATCATCTACAATGGGTTGCTCTTCTATCTTGTTTATTATATTAATACAATCATTTATTTTTTCTTCTGATGTTAAATATAATTCTAAGTTTGAAAGAGGTCTACCAAAAAACTTTTTATTAGCTGTTTCAATTTTTAGAACTGCTAAATCTTTATAGTCTTTAAAATTATCTATATCTACTTTTTCAATAATCGCATATTCAATTACTCTAGAGTAATCTACTAAAACATTCCTACTTCTTGAAATTGCATAATCTAATAAATTTTTTAGTTTGTTTTGATTTAAGAAGCATCTAAAATAATATAATTGCTTACTGCTCTCAGTATCCTTAAAAGAAAAGAAATCTGAAAAATTATCTATATCATTCTTGCCTTGTAATAAATCAAAATCAATAAAGCCATTAAAAATTAGGTTTTCATATTCATCTAAAAACCATTTTTTAAAATCTGACGGTTCTTCTTCTAACATTGTCTTATAAAAATCTGTGTTTATATTTTTAAGTATTTTAGAAATATAAGTTGTTCTGTGTAATAACTTATATGCTAATTTTACAATTTGTTTTGATTTTTCAAAATCTAAGCTTTTTAAAATATCAAGTTTATTAAATACCACTATATAATAAAGAAGTTGACGATAAATTATGTTTTTAGGTGTTTTAATAAAATATTCAATTTCCTTTTCAATAAAATCTTGAACTAAAGATAATTCATAAATTTTAATAAAATCGTATAAAAACAGATAACCTTTTAAATCTGTTGTATTGTTTTTTAAAAATAAAATTATTGCTTCTTCGATTTCTTTCTTTGTTAAAAAACTTCTTAAGTCTTGAAAAGATGAAGAAAACTCACTAAGATAACTAACTTCTTGAAAGCCCTCAATAATAGTATTTTTAAAATCTTTTTTATCATCAATATAATTCTTATATTCTATACAGTAAGGCAATATTTTGTCTTTTTTATAAAAAAGCTCAACTATTTTATTTTTTAATTTGCTTTTTGTGGCATATTTTTCAAAATAATCTTTATTGAAAAATATATCAAAAGCATTTATATTCTCTCTGTCTAGCAATATATTTGCTATTTTTTTTCTATCTTCTTTAAAATAAAAATATTCACCAAATTCTGATAATGTCAATAATTGCGTAATATCGCTATTCTTATCTTTTGCATAATCAATAAGTATTTTTTTTATCACTGTGGCGTGAAGATTGCTTTCTATATCTTTAAGGTTTTCATCTATTTTATCTAAAGCTAATTCATATGTTCTATCTAAAAGATAAAATAAATACCTACAATTTTTATGAATTAAAGCTGTATAATAAAATTTAGGGTCATTTTCTTTTAATGTATCTAGCTCTGTTTTTAAAACATCTAACCATTGTTTGTCACGATTATGATAATGACCTAAAACTGTATCAAAATTTTTAAAATTTAAAAGTTTTATTAATTTTTCTTTATTTTTTGGAATATCAATTAATATGTTTTGAAAAGAATTCATTTCTTTTAAAAAAGGAGTAGAGTTTTCCCATTGAAATTGAGTGCAAATGCTTATAATTTCTCTTTGCATTTCTGCTATTAAAATATCTGCTACCTCATCAGGTATTTTTTTAAACTTTGTTCTAAAAGCCTTTTTAGTTCCGTTTTGATAATAAAATGCTCTTATATCATCAAGATTATACCCATACAAGGTATTATTATCGATAATATCTTTTAAAGGTTCAAAATCTCCTTTATTCTTTTTTGCATATTTTTCGTATATTAAAGGTTGGTGGCTTAAAAATTCTCTTGCCACATCACCATACTCAACTTGTGTTTTAATTTCCATATTTCATTCTCCTAAATGTAAAAGTTTATCTTTCATATGTATTTTATTACTCGCTTTAATCTTATTAAAATACTTTTCAACTTCATCGATAAAATAATTTTTATCGATTTTGTTAAATAAAACCAACTCTTTTATTACTATTAACCTTACAAACTTTAATCTATCTTTTATATGAATATCATATTCTTTACATAATTGATTTAACTTTTGAGATTTTTCTAATAAATAATTAGTTAAATTAAATCTGATACTAAACAAATATCTTGTAGCATTGTTAAGGATATTGTTTAATGTTTCAATATCTTCTAAATCATCGTTTAAAATAGAATTTATAATCTCCTCGTTTGCTTTAATTTTATATTCACTTAATTGGTGTTTATATTTTTCTTTACTATTACCATTAGTATAATCCCTTATCAGTTTTTGTCTAAACTCTTCTAATAAAGCATAATCAAAATCTACTGTTAAACTACTATCTAACAATTTTTCATAAAGTGGTATTTCAACAATTCTACAATAGCAATCGCAAAAATTTTCTTGCGGAATATTATTATAAACATAATTTACCAAATCCGCATATAAATTATTTCTTAGTACATATCTCATTAATTCATGAGCTATTTTTGTATCACTTCCATATTTAATAATTTCTATAAAAATTTCAGTGTTGTCAATTGTTATATCAAAATCAAAATACTCTTTTAATTGTTTTTTGTATTTGATTTGACTTGAAGGGCAAATCCTATCAATTGATTTTGCCAATAAACTTTGTATATCTTTTTTATCTATTACTGATAAATATTCACGATAATCAATGAAATAATCTATACAATTATTATATGATTTATCTATAATATCTACTAACTCTTTAGATGAAAAATACTTATTAATAAAAACTAGGTTTTTAAATAAACAATCATCTTTATCTTCTTGTATTGCCATATTTATTGCTTCTTTAAGTATGATTTTAATTTCTTCTTCTTTTAAAACTTCTTTTAATATCTGCTCTTTTTTTATTAAATCATTTAAATTATTAGAACTAAGATACTCTACTACTTCTTCTTTGTTTTTAGTTGCAAAAAAACTTAATAATTTTTCACTGATTTGTGGTAGTTTTCTATCTAATAATTCAATAAATATGTCTTTATGCTTAAAACTTATTTCAAAATATAAATTTTCATCTTTTTTAATATCATCTAAGATATCATTGATTTCATCTTTAAAATCCTCATCAAAATCAATGGCTTCTTCAATATAATGTTTTATATTTAAATAATCGTCTTCTAATAAAAATTTCGCAAAATCATCTTTATCTCCTAATTGCTCTTGAACGTATTTTGCGTAATAAAAATCATCATCTTGATGTTTTATTTCAAACTCTTGATATTCTTGCCAAATAAACTCATCTAAATTATATGCTAAATCCTCACATAATTCTTTAGGCAATCCTAATTCTTTTGCGATTTCTTCACTATTATAATTGTCATACCTATAAAGATTTAAAAATTCTTCAAAACTAGAGTAGGTAAAATCATTATAATATTCTAAAAAATTATCTGGGTCGCTTATAAAATCATCTGCCTCAATATAATCAATTTTTTCTTCTATATCTTCTATTCCACCATTCAATTCGTCAATAATTTTATTTATTTCATTTGTAATAGTATCTATTTCTTCTGAAAAAATAGTATTATAACCTATGTAATTTTTGTATTTATTAGATACAAAATTATTAACTCTAAGCTTTTTAAAATTTATAAAATCATCACCATAGTTATCAATTACTTTATTGATAATATCACTTCCATAAATCATTGTTTTTCTCCTTAATTAATTTTTAATTTAATATAAAAAAATCTTTTAAGCGTTTTTTAACTTTTGTTCTATAAAATATTCTAACTTTAGTATATTAGTTTTAAAACTTTGATTTTAAAATTACTACAAGGTAGAAAATGTTAGGGTTTTACTGAAAAACATCCCTAATACCTCAAGAGATTTTCTCTTGAGGTTATTTTTCATTTGTTGCTTCTAAAATCTTATTTTTTAAATCATTCCCTAAAATATTAACAACATAGTTATAATATAATTCTCTTACGTTAGAAAACTTGTCATTATTTATTAATTCCCTCATTTGACAATCTATTTTATTAATATTTAATAATAAATATTTATTAAATTGTATTTTATAAATAACTTTATTATTTACATAATTAACATTATTATTATTATAAATAGTATTATTGTTATCATAAACAAGATTAAGTTTTTCAAAAACATAAGTTGTTATCATATTAAATATATCCGATAAATCACTAAGTGTAAATAAATAAGGATTTAATTCAAAAATTTGATTTATTATTTGCTCTTTTTCGCTCATATTTAAATTAAAATAATTACTATTAAAACAATATATATCCCTTTTGGTTATAGTTGCTTTATATTTATTAGTAATCTCATTAAAATCTAATTTTTCAGCCCCTAATAATTTAGCCACTTCTTTTTCTCTGTTCAATATGGCTAGTTTTACATCTTGGATTAATTCTTTTAAAGAATGTCCCCTCCTTTTTTCATAGCCTTTATCAAAATTATAAAATTCTTTTTCTATTTTAATTAATTCTGCTAATTTATCATTGCTAAAACAAGCAAACTGAAAATTAAAACCATAACCCTTTAATTCTTTATAATCAATATCATAAGGGTAAATGCTTTTAAGCATTTTTATTTTTTCATTATTGTCAATATTTTCATAGGTTTTTTTAGCAAATTCAAAAATCTCTTCTAACTCAATAAAATCAGTTTCATAAATTAAACTATTCAATGCTTCGCCAGTAATAAAACTATGATTTATTAAATTATTAATCTCTTTATTTATATCATCAGGAGTAGTTTTATCTAGATTTTTTTTATATACTTGGTCAAAATGTTCTCTTATATTATAACAAATCATATCTACTCCTTAAACACAAGCTCTCATCGTTTTTAAATTCATTTTTAACAAAATCATTAAATAATATTTCATAACTTTCTCCGAAAACCTTGCTTAAATCCCCTAAACTTTCACATAAAATCTCTTCTTCTTCACCAGTTTCATAATGGAATTTAACAACACTTACTGTGTTGTCTAAATTTAAACAAGTTTCTAAACTAATATTTCGGTGATGTTTGTTATAAGCTTCAGCCATAGCTGTTATAAAACTATCAAAATCTTCAAATAAATCCTTTTTCATTTTTTTCTCCTTGTGATTAATTTTGATTTAGGATAAAAAAATCTTTTAAGCGTTTTAATTGCTTTGTTTGACTCATTTATAAAGTCAAACATTTAAGTTTTTATTTATTAGTTGGTTTTAGTCTTTTAATTAAAGCTCTTACTTTTTTAATAATATTGCTGATAAGACAGATTATTCCTACAATAGCAAAAACCAAAAAAACGATAGCCATTAAATTAAAATACATAAAACCAACCTCATCAGTAACTGCTACTAAACCTAAAAAACAAAATAATAAAGTTATTGCCAATAAACACATTAAAACATTACCCATTTTTTTCTCCTTGTGATTAATTTTGATTTAGGATAAAAAAATCTTTTAAGCGTTCATTATTTTATGGTATAATGAATCAAGATAGGATGGATTTACAAATTCCTAGTAAGCTTCCAAATCCTTCCTATCTTTTACAATAAGAGTTTGTTTCGTAAAACAATTCATCTTCTTTAGTTTTATGTAAAAAATAATATCCTTTAAGTTTTGGGGTTTTACTTCTTGTTATGATTATTTCTTTTCCTAAAAAAGAGCCTTTATTAGGCTTTAAAGCATCTTCATAACTATTAGAATGCTCCTTGTCCAATCTAGTTCCTATTTCGGTTATTTTGATTGATTTTTTTGTTGTTGAAATTACTTGATAAAAATCAATATTGGTTTGGTCATATCCCCATACATTAACTAAAATATCTCCTACTTTATAATCGTTTTCATTTAGTTCGGTCTTTTTATTTAATTCTTTCTGAATATTCTCCAAATTTATAATTTTTGTTTTTGTTTTAATTAATGCCTTGAAATTTTCTTTAACCCTATCAGTAAAAAAATTAGTTTGTTTATTATCTATTTCTGACCAATAAGGATAAGCCCAATTGTATAAATCCCTTTCGTTTTTTATCTTTAGGTCTTTAAGCTCATTAAGTATCTTGTTGTGTTCATAGTTTAAATAATTTTTTCCATCTATTTCTTTATAATAAGATTCTATTTTTTTAGCACAATCTTCCATTTTTTCCGTTAGTTCTTTAACGCTTTCGTTAATTTGATTAGTCATTTTTTTCTCCTTAATTATTTTGATTTAATATAAAAAATCTTTTAAGCGTTTTTTTGGTTTTAGTATATTTGATGCTTTTGTAGACGAAAAGTTTAATTCTATTGACTTTTCGTCTTTAATCTTATTTTTAAATAGCACAAAAAAAATCAAAAGGGTCTAATCTGTTTTTAAAACAAAACATTTCCAAATCACCTATGCTGACAATTTCTTCATCACACAAAATACCTGTGGCATTTTCTATGTTTTTTAATATTTTTACCACTGCTCTTTTTTGAATTTTTTTTGCATTCACATACACTTTTTCCATCTTTAATCTCCTTAATTTTTAAGTTAAAAGAAAGATAAGAAAGTTTTTAAGCGTTTTTTTGGTTGTCTTGCTAGATTGTGCGGACTATTTTACAATCTAGCTATTGATTTTAGAACAATATTTGATTTAATTTTTTGATAAACTCATACACATTTTTCGCATTTTTTTCACTATCTATTCTAATATAGCGAATTTCTTTTTCACTATTTAATACAAAAAGATTATTCTCAAAATCAATTGAATGGTTTGTTTTTTTACTTATTTTTTTAAAAACTTGGTATTTAATGACTATATTAGGCATTATATAATTTTTTCCCTCGCTTTCGCTCATTTTAATATCAAAATTTGATATATTATTTTTATCTCGTATATATCTTAATAATTCAGTAGCATTATTGCAAATAGACCATCTATTTTCGTGCTTTAATTCATAAAATAAATTATCTAAACAACTACTATCTATTTTCGTTTTATTTTTTAATAATTGCTTTATCTTTGTTAAATCTATAAGCTTAGTTTTACCACAAAAACTTTGTATTAATCTAAAAGCTCTATTAAAATTAAAAAGCTTAATATCGTCAAGTTTTTCATTATTAGCAATATAATTGGCGTCCTTAAGTAATTCTTCAAATGTGTATTTATTAGAACCAATTGCTTTCTCAATAAAATATCTGATGTTTAGAAAATAAACATAATCTTTATTTACATCACTTAAGGCATATAGCTTTAATAAAGCTTTTGCCATAGATTTAATTGGGTGGTGGTCAAACTTTGTTAAGTTTTTTATGGGCTTTATCTGATATTTTTCAAATGGGCAATAGTGGTGGGGTTTTACATAAAACTCCTGAATAGAAATGAAGTTTTTATTAAAATTATAAAGCTTAATATCATCAAGTTTCTCATTGTTAGCAATATAATTAGCATCCTTAATAAACTCTTCAAATAAATAATCATCCATATTGATTGCGAAAATAATTTCTGATAAATATTTTTTATCATTTGTTATAGCTAGTGCTTTTATTGTTTCTTTCATCTTTTATCCTATATTGCTGGATTAAAGCCAAAATCTTTGCAAATATTTAAAATTGCTTCTTTTTTGTCTAATTGAATGTTTGGAGTTCTAAATAAAGCTTTTACGATAGAAAACTTATGGTTTTCTAACAGTTTTACAACTAAACTACAGATATTTTTTGTATCTGTTCCGATACAAAAATTCATTAACACAAAGATAAAATCATCAATTTCTCCAATGTGGTTATAAGCATAATTGAGCCAATCATCAACTAAAATTAAACCAGTATTAGAAAAAATATTATTAATTTGTGTTTTGTTTGTATAGGCTTTTTTAAATAGTGGTAAAATTTCATAAATTTCTAATACTTTTTCGGCATTAAAATTAAATAACATATCATCTTCAGGATTAACTAAATATGTAATTATGTTTGTTTCGTTATTTTCTATATTTAAAGCCTTACATATTTTTAAAACGCTTTCATAGTTTTCTAATGATTTATATCTTTCATCTTGTTTTAAAAAATCTCTTAACTCTGTTTTTTTATTACTCTCTAAACTTTTTGAATACACATAATTTATTTGCTCTTTAGTAAGCACCAAATAATCCATTATTTTAAAAAAGTTATTATCTTTAATACAAAGTTTTTTTAAGGTTTGAGTTTGTATTTGAATAGGTCTAATACAAGCAATGGCTTCTAAGCTTATTTTAATTATATTCATTACATACGGTGTAATGAATATATCGGATTTTAAGGTTAAAACAAATTTATCATTATGTAAAAATACGCACTCTTCTAAAATATTAAAAGGGTCAATGTTTTGAAAATTTAAAAATATAAGCTCTTTTTTTTGTTCTTTAGTTATATTCATTGCAAGTTCTTGCTTAATATAATAAAGCTGATGTAAAGGGCGTAGGGTCTTTGTTTTAATAAAGCTAGTTGATAAATCAATCCAAGCTATCACGCTTAATACATCTAAATGGGCAAGTAATAATTTAGGTTCTAATAAAGCCTTAAAATGCTGTTCTTTTCCCTTTTTTGGGGTTATATATTTTAATTTTGACATAACCTCATCAAAAACACAATACTGACCTTTAATAAAGGTTTCTCTAAAATTATTTAAACCAATGGTGTCAATAAGAAAACTTATCGCTTCTTTGTGTTTTGGGTTTTGAAAAGCTTGTAATATATTTTCTTTTGAATTTTTACTTTTAATTATGAATTTCATATTTTCTCCTTTGCTAATTTAAAAGGAGGATAAAAAAATCTTTTAAGCGTTTTTAGGGGCTTTGCGAATACATAAATCTCTAACTTATTAAGCTAAAGATTTTAAACGCAAAAGGCGAAAAGTATCTGATTGTATAGCTATATCTATTCTGATTAAATCTTTTTTATCATTATAAGCATCTAATTTTATAGCTTTATATAATTCATTAAAATAAGAATATTTACTAAAGGCACTGATGAAGTCATCGTATTTATAAGAAAATAAATCAAACTCAACAGAATTTGTTTCAAAACCACTAATGCTATTAATTAAATCATAATTTTTGATACAAAGATTTATAAGTTCAAGTCCGCCTTGTGAATTTTCAGATATTTTATAAATATCTTCTTTAGGGGCAAAAATAGGTAAGTTATGATTTCCTGTTTTTAAATAATCACAAATCTCAGAAACAAATACTTCTACATTATGTATGTCTTTAATATTAACTTGCATAAAAACTCCTTATTTAAAATTTAACTCATTATATCTACAAATAACAATATTCAAGATACTCTTTAACAATTTCTACACCATAAATTAGTATTTATGAAAATAACCAATCCTTTGTCATTTATCCAAATATTTATAAATTTCTAAAGTGCAATAAACATCAAATAAAGAATTATGAAAATCAAGTCCTAATTTATTCTTTATATCATTTGCATTTACTCCACAATACTCTAAACTCTCACTTAGTCTTGGGAATTTAGGTTCTCCATTTTTAAATATAGTTGCGTTATAAAGATATTGCGTTTCTCTCATCGTGCAAAACTTTTTAATATTACTCAAGTCTATATTAAAAGCTTTTTCTAAATGAGTTACATCAAATGCTACATTATGACAAATAATTAAATCCATATCTTTTACAATATTTATTATTTCTAAATCATCTTTAAAATATTTAGGATATTTTACATTAATACGCTTTTCTTTAATTACATCATCATATAATCCATTAATGCTTAATGCCTGTTCGTTTTCTTGCTCATTTTCATCTCTGTAATAATATCTATCAATCACATTAACCACATTATTTAAATCATCTAATGCTAAAGCACTAAAAGAAAGCACACTACAATCAAAAAGCCCATTTGTTTCAACATCTAAAACTATTTTCATTTCAACTCCTTTAATATTCTTGAAACGGTTTTTACTAAAGGCTTATCCTGTTCTTCAAAAATATTAAAAATATACTCTTTGCCATCTAAAAATGCAAAAGTTATTTTTTTACCACAAAAATCCGATTTAGTTTCCTTTGAACTTGCATCGTAACTATATGATTTTATGGCTTCACACTTTAAATAATCCAAATTGGTATATCCATCGGCTGTTATAAAGTCATCAAAATATGCGTCATTGTTTTCATAGCCTACTGGTAATAAACACATTAAAGAAATAATGTTTTCTTTTAAGTCTTTTTTATCAATTTTTATAAACTCTTCATTCTCTTTATTGTCCTTATCCCAATAAATACCAAATTCATAAACATTATTTTCAGCTTTATAAATAATACAATCTATATTTTCACTTAAAATAGATATAAAATCCACTGCAAATTTAACTAAAACCTTATTAGATTTTCTTTTTAGCATTTTTTCAAGCTCTTTGATTTCTTTTTCCATTTTGTACTCCTTATTTCTTATAATATAAAAATAAAATAATAAAATCTTTTAAGCGTTATTTTGTAGTCTCACTTAAAATAAGGGTGAGGTTCAGTCGCTATTTGAAAATATTAAAAATTTAAATTAATTCACTACAATTAAAATTGTGGTTATTATTTTTTATTTCGTAATTGCAAATATATACCTCTTGTTGTTTGTTGTTTTCCTTACCACAAGCATGATATTGAAAATTATTAGGACTATATACCTTGAAATTATTCTTAGAACAAAAATCAATTAAGTTTTTATTTTCTATACCTTTATTTATAATCACATTGCTCATTCCAAACTTTATATTATTTCTATCTAATTCCTTGCAAACCATAAATAATCTATTATCATCATTAAAATCCCATTTACAGCTTTCATTATATGTAGCAGTAGTTATTGAATAAGGAGAATCAAAATATACAAAATCATCCTTATTTAATGTTTCGCTAAAAATTAAGTCTTGAAAATCTTTTTTGTGGATTGAAAGATTATTTTTAGAAAAAAACTCACAACCAAAACTTATAGTCTTTTTGTTTTTAGGAGAAAAACAGTTATTTCCGAACGGCATATTAAAATCTCCTTTTTTGTTTGTTCTAAATTGCTGTGAAAAAGCAAAAAACATAAGCGTGTAAAGGTCTAATGAGTTTTTATTTTTATTATAAAAATCTCTAAAGTTGTGATATGCTTTTTTGTAAAGTTCAACTTCGTCTTTACCACTAAAACATCTAATAGTTGTTTTAGTTGGTAATCCAAATTCTTTAACTCTATTTTCTATATGTTCTATTATCGTTTTTTCATTGTTTTTTGCAAACATTTGATAGTATAAATGCAAGGTTTCATCAATATCATTTATTATATATTTTTTTGCTTGAGTATTCATTGATACAGTTGCACTTCCAGCAAAGGCATCTATAAAATGATTAATATTTTTTGGAAACAGATTTATTAAACCACGACGAATCAGACGATTTTTATTTCCCATATAAAGAATAGGACTGTTTATAAAACTATTCATTGATTAACCTATCCAAATTGATTTTAATATTTCCACATTTATTATTTATTCGTCTTAGGATGTTTGAAAATTCTTCAAGTGTTAGAAATTTTATATCTGAATATTTTAAATAGTTTAAATGTTTTGGTTTCGGATAGCTTGATTCATATTGTTTTATTGCATTATAATCAATATCTTTTACAAACAACATTTTAACCTGGTTTTCATAAATTTCTTTATTTGGAAGTTCTTTCATTTGTGAATCATAACCATTGCTGTAATTAACCAAAATTAAAGTCCCACCTAGCTTTTTTGTAAGCTGAAATAAAGAATGGAACTTTCTCCAATTATAAGGATATTTGCTTGGGTCGGACGTGTATGGTGTAACATGAACGCTATCACATTTCAAATATTCAAAAATATAATATTTGTTATTGATATTGTTTTGATATATATACACGCTATCTATATCAAACCCATAAGTTTTATCACCGCCTAAACAGCGTATAATAAATTCTTTACTTGAATCGTCGCTTTTTCCTAAAGGCTTACTATTTTGCATATATATTCTCCCTTTTCTAAAATTGTTGTTTGTGTTTTATCTACACTTCTAATCCCGTTTAATCAAACAAAAAAAACTTCTTTTGTACCAATTAAAAACCTGTAATAATCACGACCATAATACTTAATGATAAAAGCCTCAGCCCTTTTTATATAACTTAACTCTTCTTTTAAAGTAGCTTGTGTTTTTATATAAAAATCGTATTCGTATTCGGCTATATCTATTAATCCACTAAAATAATACCTTTTTCTTTCTATATTTTTAAAATCTTCAACTAAAGAACTGTTTCTGTAATCATAATCAATTATATTTTGTTGTTCTAACCACTCAAAGCTGAAAATTCTATCTTGTGGTATATTTTCTTTAATTTTTCTTGCTTCAGAACACAAAATTTCAATCATCTCATGCTCTTGTTCTTTTAAAGTTAAAAGATTATTAAAGCACTCTCTTCCTAGATAAATTGTTGAAAAATCCATTGTTTTTTTAATTTCTGAACTTTCATATCTTAAAAGCTTAAAAATTGCATTATAAAAAGATACTCTATTGTCCAATTTTTTGCATATATCTTCAATGAATAAAAAATTAAAACCTAAATCTGGAAAAGTATCTTTAAACCATTCAAAATCCTCATATAAACTAGTTTGACTTCTGTCTAGATTAAACCAGTTTTTTATTAAGTATTTCATATCTATATTGTTTTTATTTTTTTCTATTATTTTTTCTAATTTTTCATTCAGCCATTTTTGTGCTATTTCTGATAAAACCTTTGGTAAGTTTTCAATAAAACGCCACATAAAACTAGTGATACTTTCTCCTGAACTTTGAATGCAAAAAGTATTAGTCTTTATTTTTTCATAAGGGTAGTTTTTGCCTTTAGCATAAAGAGCTAGTTTAACTGTAGTACCACAAACACCATTTATTTTAGATTCTACTACATAATCTCCAAAATCACTTTTAGTCATACCGCAAAAATCATAAACTAATTGTCTAAGATTTTTATCAACACCAAGCCAAACTTTTAAAATAATATCTTTCTCACTACCTAAAAATGGAATTAAATCAAATGCTTTTTGTTTTTGATTATTAGATAGTTTTTTTAATGTATTATTTGTAATATCAAACATTTCATCTAGTATTTTATTTGTATAAACTGTCATTTTTTTCCTTTATAAATAACCTATCTTATATATTTAGAAATTAAATATAAAAAAATCTTTTAAGCGTTTTTGTTTCAGGCTTAGGATAAGTTTTCTTATCCTAATTTCTTTAATGGCTATGCTCCCAACAATAAAACCAAAATTTTACTAGCTCTCTAGCTAGTTTTTTAACATTTTTAAATCTGTTTTAAATTAATATTATTTTGTGCTTTAATATCTTGCATAAAAATATCAAAACTAGGTTCAACTTCATATTGTCTTACTTTTATTTTTTCCATTTTTTCTCCTTAAATCAAAATTAAAAAAAAGAGGTGTATTACTTTATTTTAGTAATTAGCTCTTTAAATTTATCATTAGCAATTTTTTTCATTAAACAAATTGCTAATATAATCAGAAAGCTTATTAGTTAAAAAATAAGAAAAAGCTTCCGAAACACCATCACACTCAAAATAACTATCAAGGTTTTCCCTTGTTAGAATACTTTTTAAATTTTTAACGCCTTCATCTTTAAATTCAGTTTTAAAATAATCAAAAAATATTTTTTTTATAAGAAACTCAAAACAAGGTGCAAGTTCTTTTTCACTCATATACTCAATCGGTGATAGTAAAATTTTATGATAAACACTCTCACTCCAAGCCTCTAAATAAATATTGGGAATGTCCTCCAAATCATTTAAATCCTTTATTGTAATGATTTTTTCATCATTTCCTTTCTCACTTGCCATATTTTCAAAAAAATCATACAATTTTTCAACACTTACTTTTTCATTCCAATAGGTTTTTATTTCATTGATATTAATTTTTAATTCTTTTAAAATATTAGTCACTATGAAAAATAAATCACCTTTTAAGCCACCACTAAAATACTTAACTAAATAACCAAAAAATGCCTTATCACTATCATTATTTACACCCTTAAATATCATTCTAGCAAATTCAGCTTTTATAATTTTTGTTATATCCTCAATGCAAAAAACTTCAAATCCAAATTTATCAGTAAAAAGTGGATTGTGATAATAAAAATAGCTAAAACCAAGCCCATACCTGCATAGGTTTATTAATTCCTCCCTTAGTCTTTGTCTAGCCAAATAACTACTACAAATTTCAACAATTATTTGATTAAAGGCTTGGAAAATAATATCTTTTTGTTTAATATCTTTTTTAGCTACCTCATCTATAAAATTTATTAATTTCTCAATAATAGTAATATTTATAAAATGTCTTTTACTAAACAAATCTTTATAGAAGTCGCAAATATTACTATTTAAAATAATGTTATCTAATTCTCTTATTTTTTCTTGTATCATTTTACGCCTTTTGATTTTTTATTTATTACTTGATAACCAAAAAACAATGGTTCATCACCTATTCCTTTAATAAGTATTACTCCAGCTTTTTCAAGTAGTTTTATTATTTCGCTTAAGGCTTTGTTTTTTAAATGATAAATCTTTTCTACCATTTGTTCAGCACTTAATTTTTTAAAACCTCTATGTGTCTTTAAAATATCAAAAAAATAATCCACGACTTCACCTACATTAACAAAGGTTATTAATTTTTCATTTAATATCTTGTTTATTTTACTAAAACTAAGTTTGTAAAATTCATCCTCACCTAAGTAATCTATTAAAATTACTTGTTCTATTCCAATTGTTTTTTCTCTTATCATTTATTCTCCTTAATAAAGTTTAGATAAATATAAAAAAATCTTTTAAGCGTTTTTTATTCTATACATATATGTATTCAGAAGTCTATGTAATTAGGCATAGACTTTCATATTATTTTATAGCCATATTATTTTCAAAATATTTATCAGCTTTTGCATAAAATTTTTTATTTAGTATAAGGCCGTTGTTATTTCTTAAGATATTCTCATAAAAAATATCTTTATAATATTGTTCCTCGTAAGATGAACAAACCTCAATGTTTAATTCTTGAAAACTTTCTTGTATTAACTCTATGTCTTTCATTTATTCTCCTTATTTTGTTAATTTTAAATACTAAAGTCTTTTAAATTTTTTAAGTGATTTATCTATTCCTTAAGCTCTTTAATACAAATTTATACATTTTTGCATTTCTTCTTGTTCCTCTTGGGTGAGATAAAAATCTATAAAATCATTATCTAGGATTTTTTGAAACCTTTTTTTAGAGTGTTTATTTACATACTTAATATTTAAATATTCTTTAAAAATCTCTCTTTGTCCATAAGGGTTTGATTGTTTAAAGTAATCTAATAAATTATCAAAATGAACCTCACTATAAATATTATCTTCACACATTTTTTCTTTGAATTTTTGTGGCATAAATAACAAATGTGCATTAGGAACTTGTTTTATATGATTATCTTCAACATAATCAAAAAAATTATTTATATTTTTGAAATCTTTTTTGTTTAGATTTAATTTTTGAATTAAATCATTCATTACCAATTTGGCTATTTCATTAGCTTCTATATCAGCTCCAAGCCTTTTAATAAGCTTATTAATTTCTAACGAACAATCATCTTTATAATAACTATGAGTATAAAAAATTCCGTTTTCAATTAAATCACTATAAGAAAAATAACAAGTTGCTTCATTATCTTCACAAGTTATGTTATATATAAAATTTTTTTCTACTTCTTCATAGGTAGAAAGGTTAAATTTACATAACTCATCTAATAATTTTTTTGGTTTTTGTTTAAATATTTTTTCAAATAAAATTTCATCTCTTATAGTTTCATAAACAGCTCCTATAAAATTTTCATTTTCATCCTCTATTATTAAAAAATTTGGTAGTTTTTTTATACTTTCAATATCGCTAGAACAAGCCAAACGCTCTAATTCTTTTAAATTATCAATTAAAATTAAAGTGCTATAAATATAACCCTCACGAGCTAATTTATTTATATAAGCTAGTTTCAATTTTTTAAAATCAACTTTATGAATACAAAGCTTGGCCATTTGTTTTATAAACTCACGCACAATATCATTTTCTTCAAAAATTGATTTTTCGGTAAAAGGTTTATACCAACCATTATTAAAAGTATCAAAAATAATCAAAGCTTCACTAAAATCTGAGTCAAAATCATCTTCTGTTAAACCAAATAAACCTATCTCTTCATTTATTTCCTTTTTAATTAAGTCAAAAGTACTATATTCTCCATTTTTCTTACTTAAAATATTTAGCCCCATTTGAAAATCTAAATTAATTTCAGTTGGAACTCTATAAATTATTCCATCTAATTTTCTCATTTTATATCCTCGTTGATTAATTTCCATAAGGGTAAAAAAGTCTTTTAAGCGTTTTTAAGGCTCTAAGGTGCGTATAAATTGCACCTTAAAATATATAAGACTATGAAATATTATTTAAATCATTAAATAAAGATTGGTAGATATTAATATCTACTTCTTCACTTATTGCAAATTCAATAGTTGAAAATAGTCCACCAAAACCTTCTCTTTTATAAAAATTAATATTGTATTTTTTTAATATTGTTTCAATGTCTTCTCTTTTAGCTCCCTTTTTTAAATCTATTGTTACACCAATTAATCCACAATCTACATTAACAAAATCAAAAATTATATTTAGATTATTTTTGTAATATTTATTACAATCCTTTCTCCAATCAGCTAATATTTCTTTTAAAATATTATTAGTTTTTAATACAAAATCCTGAGTTCTCATTTATTCTCCTTAATTATTAATTTCTATAAGGATAAAAAAGTCTTTTAAGCGTTTTTAAGGCTTTAAGGTGCGTATAAATTGCACCTTAAAATATACCAATTCATAAACCCCCAAAAATAGTAACACATCTAGAATTTTTGCGGTATTTATATTTTTCTAGAATTCGGTCTTTAAATTTTTTAGGGGCATTTAATTTTTCAAAATCAAAAACTCTACAATTATCAAAAATTCTATATATCTCCCATTCTCCATTGATAAAAACTTGCGGTAAATTTTTGAAAATAATAGGACTATTAAAGCTAACACAATCTGCAAATAAATCTTCTACAACTCTAGTTACGTTTTTGAAATCCAACTCAATTGGTTGGTTAAAACTAAGACAATGTTCAAACAAACTTATCATACAATTAGCACTACTTGTATTAAAGTTATTAATTGGTTGATTAAATTTCTCGCAACGATAAAACATATAACTCATATTGATTACATTTGATGTATCAAAACTAAGTGGTTTATTAAATTTGTAGCACTCATAAAACATATAGCTAGTATTTTTAACATTACTCGTATTAAAATTAAGTGGTTGATTGAAGTTGTGGCAATGTTTAAACATTTTACTCATATCGATTACATTACTCGTATTAAAATTAAGTGGTTGATTGAAGCTATAACAACCTGTAAACATACTACTCATATCAGTTACATTTTTAGTATCAAAACTAAGTGGTTGATTAAAGTTTTCACAAAAACTAAACATTCCTTGCATATTTTTAACATTACTCGTATTAAAATTAAGTGGTTGATTGAAATTATGGCAATTAGAAAGCATTATCGTCATATTGATTACATTTGATGTATCAAAACTAAGTGGTTGATTAAAGTTTTCACAAAAACTAAACATTCCATTCATATCGGTTACATTTTTAGTATCAAAACTAAGTGGTTGATTAAAGTTTTCACAAAAACTAAACATTCCTTGCATATTTTTAACATTACTCGTATTAAAACTAAGTGGTTGGTTGAAGTTATAACAACTCAAAAACATTTTACTCATATCAGTTACATTTTTAGTATCAAAATTAAGTGGTTGGTTGAAGTTATGGCAATGTTTAAACATTTTACTCATATCAGTTACATTTTTAGTATCAAAACTAAGTGGTTGATTAAAGTTTTCACAAAAACTAAACATTCCATTCATATTTTTAACATTACTTGTATCAAAACTAAGTGGTTGGTTGAAATTATGGCATTCACTAAACATAAAGCCCATATTAGTAACTAAACTTGTATTCCACTTTCCTATTCCATCAAAAAAATCATTTGATATTTCTTTTAAAGAGTCACAGCATAATAAAAAACTCATATTAGTAACTAAACTTGTATCAATATCGCTGAGGTTTTTTACCTTGATATGTTTATTATTTTTTTTAAAATCTTTTGCTAAACAAATCAACAATGAGATTAATTCATCTCTATTTTTTGGTTGAAGATTTAATTTCATTTTTTTTCCTTATTTTTAAATTAGGAAAAGAATAAAAATGTTTTTAAGCGTTGTTATTTTTGTGGTGTTTGATAATATTAGGCTAAAAATAACTCCGCCCAATATTATCATAAAATATATCAAAATGATTTAACACTAGCTCTTCTTTTGTTTTTTGATTAAGAAATTTATTATTTCTTTTTGATAATCTTTATACAATAAATGATTATTAAGTATAAAAACAGCATCTTCTTTACTGATATTAAAAAACAGCATCAATTCATTAATTTGTTCTTGTTTTAACATATATGAAATGTGTGTGGCTTCAGCATCTTCTTGAAGAAAAGCTATAAGTATAACAAAAGTAGAAACAAAAGCAATAACAAAAGTAGAAAACATTACAACAGCATCGTAGATAGTCATTTTAAACCCTTTCATGTATTTTAAAAGTAGATATTTTTTCTTTTAAACTATATTCTTTTTGTTTATAATCCGTGTCTGCTTTAATTTTTAATACTTTTTTCTTAGTTATTTGAGAATAAATGTCTTCTTCAATATCAAAATTTTCTAAAAATTTATCCTTTGTGCATTCTCGTTCAAAATAACAAACTGTAAAATAAGATGCTAAAAATCCTAGAAACGCAAAAACAAGCGAAACATAAAACAAATAATCCTCATTCATATCATTTTCTCCTTAATTTAAAATTTTTGAAATTTTATGATTTATTTTTTTTGTTTTTTAAATAAATTTAAAAACATTCCAATTGATATAAAAACCACCAGCTCTAGCACAATAAATCAACAGAGCTTAAATTGTTATTTTCTAAATTAGATATATTAAACATTATATTTTTACACTCCCCAAGCATTAGAATTAATTATATTTATTTTCTAATTTTTTCCACTTGAAAAAATAAGCCCAAGTTACCATTAGGAGTAGAATGTAGCATATAGCTATGAGACAAACACACGTTCCAATTACACCAAATGTTGTGTGCATTTCACTTATTTTATATCCATTTTGTGTAGCCCAAATTCCTAGATATAACATAATGCAAAGTATTGGAAGCACGATTTTAAATTTTTCTATACTATCACGTTCTTCACCTTTGCGATATAAGTATATAAACATACCATAGCTCGTTATCAAAAAACCTAAAGATAAAATATTAAAGATATGGAAAAATATTCCATATCGCTCAGCTAACTCATTAAATCCAAAAACTACATAATCAAAAAACATTAGTTATTCTCCTTTCATCACTCGTTATTATTTAATTTTTTTTGTTTTTTAAATAAATTTAAAAACATTCCAACTGGTATAAAAACCACCAGCTCTAGCACAACAAAAAATATATTTGCTACCGCACTTCTTATATTTTCATCTTCAAAAAGATTAAATACCATCACTGTTACCACTAGAAAGACAATAAGTGCCAATAAAGCGTCCGTAAGTTTAGCTTTACTATATTTTTGTTTTTTGGCAAACATTAAAAATATAAAAGCAATAAAATTTAAAGCAATTATACTAAAAACAACACCTGCACCTATATCTACATAACTCCATATTTTTTCTAAAAAATTAAACATTTTACTTCTCCTTATTTTTAATTATTTTTTTTATATTTCAAATCTAAAAATCTAAATTAACAAACTACTCATATTATCTCCTTATTAATTTTTAGGAAATATAAAAAATCTTTTAAGCGTTTTTTGGGTTCTCCTTTGCTAATTTCAAAGGAGAGCAATTACTTATTAGAAGAACACACTTATATAAAGCTATCCATAAGAGTGTCATACACTCTACGCTCCATCATAACTCTAATAGATTCATTAGGGTTATGATTATGCACTCCAACATAGCCTGTCTTTATTAAATCTAATTTGCAAACCTCATCGTTTTTGTCATAAAATTTTATGGTAGTATCTCGTATTTTGCTGATAGACTTAGCTATTTTATTATGAATATCCTCATCAATCTCTAAGTCTAATAAATTAACTATTTCCTGCGTACTTGTTTCTATGTCAGGAGAGCATGTTCTACTAGGGTGTGGTCTGCGATAAGGACTATCGTTTGGAAAGAGTTCTTTGTATTTTATTTGTGACTTTCCATTAATATAATTTTTAAATAAATAAAGTAAGGCTAAAAATACTTTTTTATCAAACTCTGTAAAAGGGCTTACAGGTGTTACAATTGTTTCTATAAACAGTGTTGTTTTACCGACTTGGTATCGTTGAGTTCCTATAATATTTTTACTTTCATCAAAGTTTAATCTAAAATAATATTTAGGTGTTGAAAAAATTGTTTCAACAAAAGAATTAGGTCTATCTAAGAAACGATTAGGTATTAATTGTGCGTTTTCAATTTCTTTAGCATTTACTTTATTTTGCAAGTCTTTAGCTTCTCTTTTTAAGTAGTCTAATTGTTCTTGCATGTCGTTAATTATGTTTGGAAAAATTTTAACTCTTTTCTTTATTTCATTTTCAATAAAATTATTAGTATCTTCATTAATATTTTGAACTTGTAAAATCAGTGTTTGATTTGTTTTAATTTCTGAAGTTACTTGCTTCATAAAATCAAGTGTTTTTCCCATTTTTAATAAAGTTTCATCAATATCTATAATTTTCATAATATATTCCTTTCAATTTTTTTATACTTTAATTAAGTTGTGTTTTTTTAAAAAAATAATATTTATTTTATATTCGCATTCTTCTATTAAAAAAGATTGCTGACTTATATTAAGGATTATGTAATCAATAAAATTTATTCCAAAATATTTTTTTATAATTAAATATTTCATAAATAATAAATAATAAATAATAAAACATAAAAACATTAGTAAAATACCTAAAATCATTCTATTAACTTCTTTTCAAATACAAATTCTATGTGGTTTTGAGCCTGATTAAATTGTTCTAAAATATCAAACATTAACTCACACTGTTTATCTTGTTCTACTTTATTAAAAGAAGCTCTAAAACCAATTTCTTTAATATCAATTATAAAAGATGGGAAAACACAACTATGAACAACTATAGTTAAAGTATCAGTATTTAAAGCCCATCTTAAATATGGATTTTCAATTTCGCAATAATTATTACGAGCTTCACTGAACATATTCTCAAATAAACCCACTTCAAAACTATAAGTTTTATAAAGCTTAGTTAATTGTGTTTCAAGATTAAAAATCTCTTTAAGTTTATCTTTGTTAAATAGTTTTATTCTTAGTTTTTCATCTTTTGAAAAAATTTTAAACTCAATTAGCCTGTTAATAAACTCTTCTTTATATTCATTTTGATAATTTTCATCTTGGCTATGAAAATATTTTTTAATATCTTCATAGCTGTAATATTTTTCATAGGGGTCATCAAACTCATCATTATAATCATCAACTAAGATTTCACAAAAAATTTGACTTATTTTTTTATCATCTAGTTTTTCTAAAATATTAAGAAATTCACTAGGTTTTGTGTTTTTTAAAAGCTCAATAGTCTCTTCTATTTTGTTTTCAAAATCTTTAAAGCTTGGAAAGTTTTTAACTTTCATAATTTCTTTGTTAAACATTTTTATCTCCTTTATTACATTTTAATTTTATAAAATCTTGCAACTTAACTTCAATATCATCATCAGATTTGTTGTAATATATGTCATTACAATAATTTTTAAAGCAATAAAGCCTTCGATTATCTATTTCTTCTTTGATTTTTAAAAGGTTTTGATAGCCTATAGAGTATATTTTAGAAAAATCTTTATTATCACTAAAACCATTTGAAGTTTTATTTTTTTCATAATAATCTTTTTGTATATTTGTTAAATTCCAATAAATACGACTCCCATAAGCACTTAAATCACGCATTGTTTTTTTTACAAAATCATCTTTTTTAAAATCTGATTTTGCACCTGTGTCAAGCATAAAGCACATTTTATTTATATGATTTTCTCTTTTTTGCTCTTCTATCGCTTCTTGTTTTTTTAAAGCTTCTTCTCTTATACCATTTGCATTGATATTAATGTTAAGATGACTAAATAAAATTAGTAAAAGAAAAAACATACATATGTTTGCAAAAATACCATCTGTTTTTCTTTTGGCAATATCAGATATTGCCAAAACCAAAAAAAAGATAGCAATAATTGAAAAAATAAAAAACAGTATTACGCTTAGGAAAAAACCGTTTTCCCACACTAGCTTTATATCTCCAATAATCCCCATTTTAAATCTCCTTTCTTACTGGTTTTTGTAAAACATAAGCACAAAAACTATCAAACTTCTCATAATTAAAACACTGAATATCTAAACTATTTAGTGTTTTATCTATTTCATCAAGGCTTTTACAGTTGTTTAATATGTATTCTAGTTCTTTTTCACCTAAATAATAATCGTAAATTTCATAACTATCATCTAAGAATACGCTAAAAATATATTGTTGTTCTTCCTCTTCGCAAAAAATCGGCTCATATTCAGTAAAATACACAAGACATTTATTTAATTGTTTAAAATCATTTTGAAAAAGATGAGGTTTTACAATTTTTATTATCCAATCTTTAATATTTTCAAGAAATGTATTTTTTCTATCTTCTTCACTAGAACATTGATTTTTACAAAAATCAATTAAATTAACTAATTTTTGTTTGTCAAGTAAAATCCCTGCATTATTTATTTTTGCACAAATATTTTCGTTAAAAACATTGTCTTTAACAATGTTTTCTATATCTTCACAAACATAACTAACAATACAATCTTCAATATCTTCTGCATTTGTTGTTTCACAACCATGAACATAATCCACTAAATCATCTAAAAAATTTGCATCTAGCACTCGATGTTTTTTTAAAAAATTAATCTTTTCTTTCATTTTATCTCCTTAATAAAGTTTGGATAAATATAAAAAAATCTTTTAAGCGTTTATTTTTATTGCTCCAAGAGTATTTTTAGAGCAATAATTCTTCAATCATATTAAAAACCAAAGGGTATTTAGATTTTAATATATAAGAAACCATTTGGTTTTTTGATAAATAGTATAAACTAGTACTACGATTATTGTTTACCAAATTATCAACTAGCTTTTCTATTAGTTCTTGTTTTACTCCTAAACCAAAGAATAAGTGGATATTATAATAATCTGCAAATCTATACTCTAGTATTAAAGATAAAATGTTTTTTTCAAAATCCTCTTCACTGAAACACCAAAAACCTACATCAAAAAAAATACGCTTTAGTTTTTCTTTAGTAAAAAACTTTAAGAATAATTTTTTATTTTTTAATAGAATATCTCCTTTTTCACGACAATTAAATTTTATAAAATCAGCTGTATAACATAAGAAATTACAGACATTAAGATTGTTTATTTTTATTTGTAATTCATTAAAAAAATCAGAAATTTCGTGAAAATGTGAAACTAGTTCAATATTGAGATTAAGTTTTTTTATTAAGTTACAGTTGCCTATTTTTTTATCTACTAAGGAAAAAGGTTTAGAATGCAAAAAGGCATCTAATATAATGTTTTCTTGTTTGCTAGTAAAATTAAAACATTCTAAAATAGAATAATCTTCCATCTCATATTTAAGTAGTGATATTAAATCATCATCACATATATTAATCTTTTCACTATTTTTATATATATGTTTTATTTTTTCAATCACATATCTATTTATAAAAATCCCTTTTAAATTAAAGTTTTTTAAATCTAAATTGAAAGGGTCTAAGTATTCCCACCTTCTCATATTATTTAAAAATAATTTATTTTCATCTTCTTCTAAGATTGTAGAAATATATTTAAAGCTAAATTGTTTTTCTTTTAAATAAGCTATAAAACTTAACCATTCTAACAATAAGTCTATACTCAAATCACCTTTTAGATTTTTTAAAACATTATGGTCTTGAAAACTATTCACTAATGTATTAAAAATTTTTAAATAATTTTTCTTTGCCTCTACTTTAGAAAAATTTTCTATAAATTGTTCCAAAATAAGTGTGTGTTTATCTTCAATTAAATTCTCTTTAAAGCTTTTAAAACTAACTACCTTTTCTAAAATAAAATATAAAATATTTCGATGTTCTTGAGAAAAAAACCTCATTAATTCTGCTTTTGTAAAATTACTAATTCCAAATATTATTTTATTTTCCATACTTAACCTTTCTTTTGTTTATGAAAAGATAGGAAAAACTTTTAAGCGTTTATTTTTTAATTAAGCTTTAAACTACTCACAGGTTAATTTCTTTAAAATTAATTTTGAGATTAAATTAAAATTCAAGTAATGGAGAAAGGGCTTTTTAGCCCCAATCACTTAAGTGTTAAAGCTTATATTTATTAAACCAATTTTTAAAATTGTCAAAACTCTCAAAATTTAAATAAAAATTTTTATTTGTATATTGGTTAAGTGCTGTCATTGATATAGTGCCATCATCATTTTGTTTTAGTATTTTAATCTTGCAAGTATCATCAGCTTTATATATTTCGTTAAAAGACTTAAAATGCAAATCTACATAAGCATCTAAATCAGTAACTATCCTACCACCAAATCCTATCCTTTGCTCTAGCATTTGTGGTTCTTTTTTCTGTGCTGGTTTATTAAAATCTTTTGCTTTATTTGCTAAATCATTAATGATATTATTTACTTTGTTTTCGTTGCTTTGTGTAGTAGTTTCTTGTTTTTGTTCTTGCTTTACTTCTTGTTGTGCTGTAAAATAAAATTCAATACCTATTACTTTTCCACCCCTACCACGACCTTTAGGGTCTTTAATTTTTTTATAGCTTAGATTTTTAAAAATAGGCTCTTTATTAGTTTCTCTTCCAAGTTCCAAAAAAGCAGGTTGTAAAACTTTTTTATCAATATCAGCTTGTAAATAAGATTTTGGGATATTCATAAAATCGCAAAAATCTTGCCAATCATTTTTATAAATCAAACATTTGCCCGTATTTCTATATTGCTTTAAAATTCTATAAAGGCTCTTAGAATATTTACTTTTTAACTCTAAAAATTCAGGTAATTCAAAACTTGTAAAATTACCTATTAGTTCATTTAATAGATACGAAAATCTACTCTCAATTTGTAATTCTATTTTTTCTAATTGTTTTGTAATTTGATTTTCATAAATAGTAAAACGCCTAAATAAATTTATTGTTTCATATGCTCTTAAATTTTCTTTTGGATAATCAATTATTATTGTAAAATCAGCTTTAAAAAATTTGTTCCTCAACACACTAATGACCTCAAATAATTCATTATTAGAATTATTTCTATCACTAAATTTTCTTAATTCATTTGGATAAAATGTAATAACTTCATCCTCTCGTAAATCTCTCATTTTACAAATTATTCCCATAAGAATATCTTGTTCTTGAGCTGTAAAACTTGGTATTTTTACTTTATTAAAATCATTATGATATTTAACTAATTCTTTAGACATTAAAAAGCCTTTATTTTTATAGCATTATAATATTAAAAGGCTTAATTATATCTTAGTCCTTTTAATATTCCCAAAAAGTCCTTTTAATATTCCCAAAAAGTCCTTTTAATATTCCCAAAAAGTCCTTTTAATATTCCCAAAAAGTCCTTTTAATATTCCCAAAAAGTCCTTTTAATATTCCCAAAAAGTCCTTTTAATATTCCCAAAAAGTCCTTTTAATATTCCCAAAAAGTCCTTTTAATACTTGGTAAAAACCGACCACACCGATAAATAAAGGGTGTGTAAAAATAATAAAAAGAATTTAAAATTTGATAAAAGCGAAAAGTAAGGTTAAAAATTAAATTTGTAATTCATATGAAAATATTCAACAATTTTCTTTAAAGCTATTTGTATATTTTCTGTATTAGTTTCTTCTGTTTGTATCTCTAATTCATTTACAATACTTAAAACAATATTACCTTTCATATTTATATTAAAATCGCCTCTATCTGTAAAATCACTTTCAATATAATCATCATTAGAAAAATAACAAGCTCCTATTTCAAGTTCTTTTAATAAATCACACTCCAATTCATCCGCTAATTCTTTAACAAAAGCATCTACTTTTTCAATTCTAACAGCTTCATCTCTCATTTCTTCTAGTAAAAATTTCATCTAATCTCCTTAATTGATTTAAAGTAAAGATAAAAAATCTTTTAAGCGTTTTTATTTTCAGTATCCAATGATTTTTATAGCAAAAATATAGATAATGGTAAACAACTAATTAAAATCTTTTACCATTTCAAAAATGTAAGATTTGATAGTCTCTAATCCATCAACAAAAGATACTTCTCCTTTATTTATATTCGATAAGTATTTTTCAATCTCTGTGTGATTTTTCTCTTTTATAATCGAATATTTAAATAATAAAGATGTAAATTGCTCTAAAGCATCTTTTTGCATCTCTTTATCTTCTGTAATATTATACTTATTACTAACAAAATTTCCCTTTATCTCTTTTAATAAAAACAAACAAGTATTTATATGCCTTTGAATACATATTTTATCCCTATTGCCTATTTTTCCATTTTATTCCTTTAATATTTAATAATAATATTATAATAAGTAATATTATTATTAATTTAATATTGCTTATTATATTAAAAATAAATATAATTGTATTTTGAAATAATATAATTTTGTGGCTTATTATTAATTATTTTATTAACCAAAAAATCAACATTATTATCATTATTTATAAAATCTAAAAAAGCTTTATAGTCCATTTTTATCCTTTCTTTTTAATAAGAATAAAAAATCTTTTAAGCGTTTAATATTGTTTTGTAAAAATGATGCAAATTAAGGTTTTGGTTCAAATAAGGTTTCAAAAAATCCTCAACGAGATTTTTTGAAATTACAAACTCTCAAATCAAATCCTTTTCTAATAAGTCCAAATTCTTTAATGTAAAAATCATTAATATTATTAGGTCTTTCTTCTGCCTCCTTCATTGAAGTTAGTAAAAAAGAATAATAGTCTTTAAATAAATCTATGTTTTTTTGGTCTTTAATCTCATAATAATCTTTAAAAGAATCAAAATCTAAGGCTATTTTTTTAGCAAAATCTAAAGTAATATTTTTAATTCTTGATAAATTATAATCATTTTTTGCAATAAAGTCACTTATACTTAATTGTTCTAATTTATCAGTATTAGGGTAATGTTTTAATTCATCAGTTTGCACATTAAAACATACTTTACTTTCAATTGTATTATAAAAACCGAAACCATAAGTTAGAAAAAACACAATACAAACATAAATTAAAGCAACCACAATTGCATCTCCAATATGCCTCATTTTGTCAGCAGTGAAGAACAAAAGCATCCCCAACACAACCATTGATAATAATAAGATAACGGTTACGTTTTCAGCCATAAAAATTCATACACTATTCATCTTTCACCTCTTTTTTTTAATTTCAATTATTCTTGCAATATTAAGCATAGTTAAACCTGCAAACAATCCCATTGCTGAAAAATACCTAAAAAAATGTATTAAATCATCATACACATAACCTTTGTGCATTAATTCTGCAAAAGAGAGTATATTTAAAACAGCAATTGCACTAAAACCAAATAACGAAATCGCTTGTATTTTTATATTGTTTGTATTTATTATGCAAGCCATTATAATTATAGTTAAAATTATAGTAGGTATCGCTCCAAAACCCGCTGCAAAAACAACCTGCATTGAACCTGCCCATTCATCTGCTTTCATATCCTGTAGATATTTGATAAATAAATCAAACATTTAATTCTCCTTAAATTTTGTTTTTGATATTTTCAGTTTAATTTCTCTCTTTTTTATTTTTTTAAATAATATTGCATATAATCCTCCCCTTTTCAAGCTGATAAATACTCTCTTAGCCACTCTTTATCAAAATAATTTTTTATTTCAATATCTAATTTATGACATACCTCAATAAGCTTTTTTTGTATTCTAAATTGAATTTCCTTGCCAACTTGTTTGTTAATATAATACTCTTCAATATAGGTATCGTCTAATGCCTCTTCACAATCCACTAAAAGATAAACATCATCTTTAGCTTTTATTCCATCTACTAATAAATTTTCTTTTTTCAATAGTTCTTGCCAAGAAAAATCAGGCAATATAGAATAACATTCCCTAATTGTCTTATCCCAATTAAAATCATTTTTTACTGCCTTTTCTTTTAAAAATTTACCTTCGGGAGTTTTTAAGTCTTCTTTACAAAGCGTATGAAAAAAATATTTTGTTATTTTACTACGTAAATCCCCCATTTCTTTACCAAATATATCCTCTAAATAATCCCAATAAAATATACTCATTAAAGAATAGTGTATCTCTTCATCCAATCTATCTGAAAATTTTTTGAGTTGCTTTAAATATTCTTTTATTTCTTCTTTTGATGTGGTTTCAACACGAAAATAAGTTACTATTTCGCATATTTGTTCCATACAATGAAATTCTTGAAAGTTAAAACCTATCGTTTTAGCAATTTTTAAAACTTCATCTACATTTAATGGAGTTTTTAAAGTTATATCTAAAAATAAATTCTTATCATACTTATCAATTTCTTTTTTCATAACCAATGTATTAAATCTACTTTTAATCATTTTTTACTTCCTTAAATAATTTTGAATTAATATAAAAAAAATTTTTAAGCGTTTTTGTTTTTTAAAAATTAGTAGGATAAAACCCTACTAATTTTTAACTTACCATTTTAAGTAAATTATAAATATTCATAAAATCATAATAAACAATATATGTGTGTTTTATATCTGTAAAATGTCTTCCATTAACATATTTAGGTTCAAAAACGTCTAAAAAGAATGAATCTTTTTTAATTCTTTTATAATCATATTTAGTATTGTTTATACTAATAGGGTTTAAGCATTCTAAAGGAATATTTTTATTTTTAAATTTTTCCAAAATTGCACTTTTAATATATTTTTTCAAATCAGGCTCAGTAAGCACTAATTTTTCCAAAATTGCATTCGTAGCATATTTTACTTTTTCTGCTTGTTCTCTTTTTATTTTTTTGGGTAATTTTATAGATTCTATATCTATGTTTATTTTATTACTATTAATGAAATTTTTCATATTATTGATAAAAATATCATTAGGAATTATTTCATCTAAATCATTTGTATCAATTTTGCATATTAAGTCATATTCTTTATTAATTATATAAATACCATTATCACCCACCGAATACTCTTCTCTAACTTCATCGAGATTAAATACAGCAGAGGTTTTAAACTCATTATAGAAATCACTACCGTGTGCTTTTTCATACATTTTGTAAAAATCATAAAAATCTAATTTTAAATTTTTTGCTACCAAAAGAGCAGGTTCAATAAAATAATTGCTCCCGCCTAAATGAGAGTAAAAATTTTTTAAAACTAAAGTATCCTCATCTTTTTTCTCAATCATTAAAATTCTACATCTGTTTGCCATCAAAATCTCCTTAATTATTTTTTTAAATATAAAGGAAATTTTTAAGCGTTTTAATTTAAAGCTATAATTAAAGTTAGGATGATATTTTGATATTATTATTTTAAATTTTATGGAGGTATTATGCAATCTAACGAGGTTTTAGTCTTAATAGATTTAGAAAATATTAGTTTAAAATATGCAATTGAAGAAATAAAAAATATCAAATGTGAGTATAAAGCATATGCTTTTTGTGATTTTACTATTCATAGTAAAAATGTTGCATCAAATTTATTTTATGAATATAATATAAAGCCAATTCAAGTTTTTCATCAAAAAAATAAAAAGAATAATGCAGATTTTGTATTATTAAGGTATGCCTATTCTCATATATTTCAAAATAAAAATTTAAAACATATTTATTTATTTTCTGGAGATACAGATTTTATTGATTTATGTTATTTTATAAAAGAACAAGGTATTAAATTAACTGTTTTAAATTTAAAATCAAATATAGATGATGCTTTTAAAGAAATTAATACCCAAACTATTGGTTCAGACGATACCTCTTATTCTTTATTATTAACTAATGCACAAAAAGATGATATTATTAAAGAAGAATATAGAAAAGTTTTAGAATTAAAAATTGGTAAAAATAAATTTATTGAAAATATTAAGATAAGAATTCCTAATTTACATAATCAAAAATTGTCACAAGTATTTTCTTTTATTAATAATTGTAATAGCTTTGATGATGTAATAGATTATTGTAAAAAAGATGTTATTTTTGAAATATACAATACCAATAAACATTTATCAAAAGATAAACTGTGGCATAAGATTAATCAAACATTTAAATGTAATGTTGGACAAATAACTATTTCTAGTCTTTTTCCAAAACAAGATTTAAAAACTGTTAAGCAATTAATTGAATATGTTTTAAAAGAAAAATCTGAGAAGTGAGATATATCAATTTGCTAATGTTTAGATTTAGAAATGTGTATTTTATAAAATTAGATATTTTAGCTAGTTTAAAAGGTTTCTTGTTTATAGTTTAATAAGTTAATTCCTAACTCAAATGACTTTAATTCAATAAGTTGGATATTAATATTTGCATTCAATCTAGGTGCTTTGATAAAATTTTATTATAAAAATAAAATACTTAGTATATTATTTTTAGTGTTAAAATTGTACTTGACCTTATTTTAAAAAAATTTTAATATTTTTCCCAATTCTATTTTATTTATACAGTCGAATTATTAGACAAAATTAGGTGGGTAATTTGTAACAATTAGGTGGGTAATTTGTAACAATTAGGTGGGTAATTTGTAACAAAATAAGGATAATTTTTTTATTTTCGTTTATCATAGAAAAACCGCCCTAAAATGCCTATTTTATCATAAAAAAGAATTGTAACTATAAAATAAGCTAAAATATCTATTATATAAGCAAAAAATACTATTTTCTATTTATTTAAATATAACACAGAATAAAAATTAATCAAAAAAGCACAAAATATATTTTAAAACTAATAACCAAACAAATATTTTAGTGGTAAATTTAACTCATAAACATATTTTTATAAACCCCTATACAATAAGGTAATTAGCTTCTTTAGGTGGGTAATTTGTAACAAAATAAGGATAAATATTTTTCTAAAAGTTATCAAAATTTTAAACCTATTTTATATTCATTTTTTAATCAAAAAAGAGCAATAAAAACTCTATTTTTGGCAGTTTTATATTTTTGTAATTTTTTGGAATATTTTTTTAAAATTAGGTGGGTTAAATGTAACAAAAATAAAGATAATTTTATTTTTAAAAGTTATCAGTAGTAAAGTAATAAGAATATAAAGCCTGTGGATAGGATGTTTTAGTTTTTTAATTTTAAAATTAGGTGGGTTAAATGTAACAAAAATAAAGATAATTATTTTAATACTTTTTTAAAAATGATAATTTTTAAAAATATTTTTATCATTTTGTGATATTATTTATTCATAAAGGATAAAAATGTCAAATTATAATAATATAATTAATCTAGACGATAAAATTGATTATGTAGCGTATGATAATGATTTATATATGTTAAATCTATCAGGATTGTCTTCATTAGAATTAAATTTGTTTTTTTCTTTGATTTATAAGATGAAGGACAAAGGCAATAGCTTATTGGTTTTTGATTCGGCTGAAGTAAAAAATTTTTTCGGTTCTAGCAATAGGGGTAATGTTAGAATATTAGATATTCTAACAAGATTTAGAGAAAATATATTTAAATTAGATTTTACTCAAGTTAAAAAATTACCTAATAATAAAAAATTTATTGGTATCTACAATATATTTGAAGTTTTAGAAATTATTTTTGATGAAAAAACTAATTCTTTAGAAACACTTAAAATAAAAAGTAGTGAAATTTTTACATATCTTGTAAATAATCTTGAAAGTGAATATACAACGTTTGAATTAGATATTTTTAAAAAATTTCAAAAAACATATAGCAAACATTTATTTAGATTATTAAAAAGATTTCAAGATACAGGTTTTTTTGTTAGCGATATTGATAAATTAAAAAGTTATTTAGGATTAGAAAACACAAATACAAGAGATTTTAATAAAATTTTAAAACAAAGCATAGATGAATTAAAAGAAATAGAAATTATATATAACAACAAGAAAGAGAAATTATTTAGCTATCTTGATATTGTATTCATAAAAGATAAAAAAGATAGACGTAAATATTCTCACATTAAATGTATTTTTAATATTGTTGCAAAAAAATCAATTGCAAGTAGAAAAGTAAGCTCTATTAGTGCGAATATAACAAATTATAACGATTTGCTATTAAACTTCTTTAAAAAGAACCGTATTTTTATACGTCACACAAGTAAGCAAAATATTTTTTATGAATTTTCAGATTATAATAAAGATTTAAAAATATATAATTTTGAAGAATATTTGTTTTCTGACCTTTTTGGATTAACCAAAACAGATAAGCAAATTAGTTTCGCTATTGGTAGTTCAAAAGATTTTGAAAGCCATAAAGATTTGTATAGCTTTTTAATTAAAAATGCCTATACACTCACGCAAGTGGAACAGCTTAATGATTTTTTAAGCATACCTAGTAAATTAAAAAAAGAAAAAGTTAGATTAATTACTAGTTTTTTTGCAGGTATAGAAAATATTGATTGATTTAAAGGAAACGAATGAACTTAAATTTAGATATGTTTAAAATAGAGCAAAATGCTTTTTTTATTGATTTTATTTTTTATATTATAAACAACAATCTTGATAATACTAATTGCATAAACATAAAGCTAAAAGATGTATTGAATTTATCAAAACAATCCAACATTGTTGTATCACTAAATGAATTGGAAATGTTATTGAATATCAAATACATATTCAATAAAAATAAGGATTTTATTTGTGCGTCTTTGTTTAGTTCAATAAAAATCAACAAAGATGTAAAAAATATCGAAGAACAAGAAATATTGTTTTTTATAAATATTGATAATTTTAGGTTAGTAAAGGAATATTTTAAGTGCGAATACGGACAAATAAGCGAAAGGGAATTAAAATTTTATTTTGCATTAAAGAGTGGTTTTGCAAAAAAAATATTTAAATTAATTCTAAAACAAAAAAAAATAAACACCAATTCATTTAGAGTAAAAATAGATGAACTCTTAGCATATTTATCTTTAGATAACTATGCTAATAATAATGCTTATAGAGTAGTTAGAAATGCTATAAAGACATTATTAGATACGACATATATTGATGCTAAAAAAGATAGGTTATATTTTGAAGCTATTGTATTAAATAGATGTAAGGAAAAAGATGAAAAATTTTTTGAAATAAATTTTACAATTGCAGATAAAGATAATGAAGCTGTTTATAAAATATCATCTGATGATGAAAAATATATCAATAAAATTTTGAATTTATATAAAAACCCAGACTTTTACACTTATTCTGAAAATAATGAAACATATTATAGATTATACAACTATGACAAAAAGCAATTTTTTGGAAAAAAATATATTATTTATCAGTCAAGACTGCATATTTTTGATGATGGTAATTTTAATATTAGTTCTAAAAAATCGTTGAAATATATTTATGAAAAAATATTATCACAATCATTTATAAGAATCACACCAAAAGAAGACCCAAAAAAACCATTACAAACATATCATGTTTTGCAAAAAATAGATGTTAATAAGTATATCTAGCAAATAATTATATAGACTTATTTCTGATGTAATTTAAAGACATGTTTTTGCTGTTTATATGTATTTTTGTCTATTCTTTTAGTTACATTAATCCCTCCTGCAACTCCGCCTTGACCCCCTGTTTCGTCAGTATCTTCTAAACCTTCTTGTAAAGAAAGTAGATACTTTCTTTTATAATATCCTTTTAGTTTTCTAGTATCGTTGGAGTTATAAAAATCTAAACTTTTAAAAGTATCAACCTCTATCATTTTTATAGATTTTAATTTTTCTGAATTATTTTTTATTGTATTATTTTTTCTGATTATTTTTTTATTTTTATTAAATATTTTTTTTATAAATAATAATATTTTTTGTAAAAAATTATTTGCATTTTTATTATTTACTATATTTTCTGAAAAATTTGTTTCATCTGATTTCACAAGAAAAATATCTATATATTCATTTTTAAGTTCTGTAATTGATTTAAAACCACTACTTAAAATTAAAAGAGATATAAAATTCTTAGGAGTTAAAACTTTCCAATAAAATGTTTCATTAAAAACAAAATATATTATTTTAGTATCAAATAACTTACTACTTAAGTATGTATTTTTAAAATTTTCATAAGTCATTTTTTGATAATCATCTTTTTCCATATCTTTTTCTACTAAATAATTAAAACTTAAAAACATATCTTCAATACTTTTTTGAACTGTGGTATTTAAAATACTTATATTTATATCAATCTCACTTAAAAAGTTATTGAATTGCTCCCTAAAGTTTAAAAATAAAGCTGCAGGGATAATTGCTTCAAATGGTTTTGTTTTTTTTAGATACTCTTCTTTATCAAAGTTAGCTAATAAAGCTACCCCCAGTTTAAATAGGCTCTTAAAAAATATTTCATTTTTAAAATCGTCTAAGTAAATTTCTTTTTTTTGCTTAGCATTTTCATCAATCTTAGTAAAAATCAATATATTTTCTTCTTTGGATTGAATAAAGCTTCTGTATAGTATATCAATATTATTAGTATCTTTATTTAAATAGCAAAAATCAAAAAAATCACTAAAATTATCGTGGCTTATAATTCTAATTTTTCTATCATATAAATATTTTAGATATTCAATTAAATCATTAAAAGTCCAAAAACAATCAGGTTCTAAAAACTTTCCAATTTCAATATTATAGGTCTCTATATCAAAACCTAAATTAGATATTGAATTTTTAAGGTCTTCTTCATCTTTAAAAAAATCCTTAATTAAAACATTTTGAGAATATAGTATATTAAAACTTGTTTCTTCACGTTTAAAATATGTATTTAACTTGAAAATATCACTTAAATCATCATCTACAATAAATAAAAATCTTAACCCTTTTACTCGGATAAAGTTTTTATAATAATCGTAAAATGTATAAACCTCATCATCGTATTTAGTTTTATTTTCTTCAGCAAAGTCTTTTATCTGTTTTTTTAAGTTATTTATTGCCACAACATAAAAGAAACAATTTTTTCCAAATTCTTTAAATACTAAATCGTCCCCAAGACTAGTTTTAAAATCTTTACAAATTTCTTTAAAGCTTTTAAAATCAGTAATCGTAGAAAGTATTATATCGTTTTTTTGGGAAAACTCATTAAAATTAAGCAATTCCTTTAAATCTTCATTGTTAAGAAAATTAACTAGATTTTTTTTATTAAAATTTGCTCCAGGAATAAAAAAATGGTTCTTGAAAAATATTAATTTTTCATTTTTATTATCTTGATAATTTGAAAAATCATTTTTAATAAAATTAATTATTATTTTAATAATATTAGAATAATCTAAATCTAGTATTTCTGTAAAAGACAACAAATCGCCATTAAACAAAAAATCTTTTTTTAAAAAATCTAGTTCATTAAAAAAATCTTCATCAAAAAATGAGTTTCCTTTTAAACCTACAAACATTATATATCCTACGAGTGAAATACACTTTCAATAAATCTTACATCAAATCTGATTTTTTTTAGCTCTTTTTGGAAAATATTATTAAATTTCTCATATACAAGCATATCTTTATAAACTACTATCAATAATTCATATTTTAAAACTATAAAATCTTTTTTCTTAGATTCTTCTTTTTGTTCTTTTAAATTAGGAGTATTGACTGCTAGGTTTTGAAAACTTGTTTTATTTTTTTCCAAAACTTCGGCTACTACGCCGACAACTTCTTTGGTAATAGCACTTATAATATTTTTATTATAATATGGTTTATCTATCAGAACTTCAAAAATCATACTTACATGTTTGCCTTCACTAATTTTTTTATTTTTGCTTTTAAAATCAAACTTATTTAAAATTTTATCTAATAGCCCTATATTATTTTTGGTGATATTTTGAGTACTCTCACTTTTTTCTATTTCTTTTTTTGTAGAGATATCGGAAACTTTATTTATTTTAGCTTCTTTAATATCTATTTCATCATACTCAAAGCAATCTTTAAAAAAATCCAGCATAGATAAAAGACCAGCTCTAGCATCACTTTTGGTTGTTTTTAAGGCTCTTTCTAAACCTCTCTTATCTTTAATATCTAACTTCTTAAGAAAACTAGAATATTCATCTACAAATTTATTAATATCTAATTTATTTTTTTCCAGCATAAAATCAATATAATTATTTAAAATATCATCATCTGACTTTGAAGCACAAGAAATTAAGCTTAATAAATAGATATTCTTACTATATTCATCCTTGTTTAGTGGGATATTAATATAAAGTTTTAAAAAGTTAGCGAAATGTATTTCTATACTTTCCTCGTTAGTATTTGATGAGGTTTTTAATTCTTCATTTTTATTTTTTATACTTTCTAACTCATGTCTTATATTTTCTAAACTTATATTTTTTTCTGCTAATTGATGCCTTAATTCTTTAATATCATCATTTTTAATTTTTATTTCCGTTTTTAAACTCTCACCAAGCTTAAAATATTCATTTTCTATATTTTTAATACGCTCATCAGTTTCTAAAAGTTTAAGTTGAACCTTTAATTTTGCAATAATATTATCTTTTTCTATTAATTTATTTTCTAATTCATTCAAGTTTTCTAAAGCATTTTGTTTATTATATTCGTCTTTATACTTATCTTCATCCAAGTTTGTTTCGTTAATAAATGTATTTCCTTGTTTTAATTCATTTGTTTTTTCTTCTTGCGGTATTTGTTCTTCATAAGTTTCAGGATAATCAAAATCTTTTGTTATAGTTGCATCAAAATCTCCAATTTGTTCTTCATAAGTTTCAGGATAATCAAAATCTTTTGTTATAGTTGCATCAAAATCTCCAATTTGTTCTTCATAAGTTTCAGGATAATCAAAATCTTTTGTTATAGTTGCATCAAAATCTCCAAAAGGCTCTTCTTCCCTAAATTCTTTTTGCTCTTCTTCTATTATTTGCTTATTTTCTGATTGTGGTAAAGAAGCTTCTTTAATCGCTACCTCATCTATATTATTCAATATTTCGTTTTTTATTGTTTCATCTTCTTGAGATACTTTTTTCTCTTGTGAAATATCTAATTTATTTTTATTACTTTGAATGTATTTTTCTTTAATATTTTCTAAAATCATATCATTCTCTTTTTTCTCCACTTCAGCAAGGGTATATTTCAAATCATTTTTTATTATATCTCTAATATTATGTGAGCAAAAAACATTTAATAGCTCATCATAATTACCATTACACGGTAATTCATTTAAGGCGTGAGGATAGCATTTGTTATATCTAATTTTTTCTTTTTCAATAATATCATTATATACTTCTTTTAAACTAGATTCAGAAAAAATTTCAATAACTGATTTAATATCATCTAAGTCATTGAATAAATCCTCATTGTATTTTTTTTCATCTAATTTTAAAGGTAGGTTTAGTCTTTCTTGTTCTACAAAGTCTTTTAAAAACTTTTGACTCTTCGAATTTTCACTATTAGCAAAATCAGATAAAGCTTCTTTAATTGCCTTGTTAAATATATAGGGCATAAATATTAAAACTTTAGCCTCACATAAAAAAATAAATTTGTTGTTATATTTACTTATTTTATCTTTACCGCCAAAAAATAATTCGCTTACAATTTGGAAGAGTTTATTATCACTTTTTTGTGTAGCAATATCACAAAGCAAACCTAAACTAGATAAATCAAGTTTATTTTCAAACCTATACATTTGTAAAAAATAAGTTATTACCCATTTAAAAATTCCCTCATTGAACTTTTTAAATAATTCAAAAGTAGAGTTAAACCTACTATTAAATTCGTCATTGCTTAATTGATTTAAATCACTTTTCATAATATTTTTTAATTTCTCTTTATTTACATAAAGCTCAAAATTAGCAATAATAAAAACTCTTTCTTTGTTGTTTTTGTCTTGTAAAAATTGTGAGGTTGATTCAATCGGCGTCTTAAAAGATAATGTTTTATAAAAAAGCTCTAAATCAATATTATCTAAAACAATATTACTTTCTTTGTAATGTCTTTCAAACTCTAATTTAGTAATAATTGATTCTAAAATTGCATTTCGGTGTTGATTCACATACTCTTCTAAGGGTTCTAAATCTTTAAAATCAATCGCATATTTGTTAATCTTAAATCTTACTGGTTTTTCCTCATTTTCTTTCGTGTTTAAAAAGGTGTTAATTAATTCAATACTTATTTCATTTTCAGTTTTCAATAATCCATTAATATATAGATTAGTTTTTTGTAAAAAACCTTTACTATAAAGTTCAGCTATGTAAGTTAATACTGTTTTTTGGTCTAAAGGATAACCCCATTTAGTTTTATCAGCAAATAAAATATCAAAATGTGTTTTTGCTATTTTTAATGGAATAAAATCCATGTCACTTACATTAAAGCTATTATCATTATATTGTTTATCATTATCTGTTTTAAGTTTTGCTATTTTGACTTCTAAAAAACAATTACCTTTTTCTGGTGTTTCGTCCTGTGGAATTTTAGTAATTTCAAACAAAATAAATTTTTGAAATTCTATAGTAGTAATATCCATTTTTACTCCTTTAAATAAACAAACATTAAAAAGTTAAATCTAAAAAGTCGAATATTTAGAGTTTTTAATTAATATCTTTAACAAAACTTAAAAACGCACTTTTATTGAATTTTAAGTTTTAGATTATACAATTTTTTACATAAAAAACAAGCATATAAAAGTAAACTTTAAAACTTAAAACACTTGTAATTAAACGTAAAGGCAGGATAAAATGAGCGAAATGGTAAAAAAAATTTTATTAGATTTAAAATTTCAAAATACCTTATTTACAAAAAATAAAAAAGATACCAAAGAAGAAATCATAAAGCAAGTTGCAAGAGAAAAATATATAGACGCAAATAATGAAAAAGCAAAAATTATTTATCCTGTAAAAAATTTTGAGTTCAAATATTTTTATAAAGCTACTAATAAAGAGAATATATTTATTAAATATGTCTATAAGGATATTATTAAACTTTTTGTTTTATTTTTTACTAATTACGATAAAGAGCAGTTAGAGCAGTACGGAAATAACTATAAGTTTCTTTTCAAAAGCTTTTCTCCGTTTTTAATAAAAGAAATTTTTAGGAATGGTGATTATATTTTTTTTCAATTAGGGAAAATTTTACATTCTTACGCTGAAGATGAAAATTATGAAAGAGTTGTTGAAAGACTCAAGAGATTTAAAAGAGAAATCTGTGTAGCAAAAATTGATTTTACTAAAACTAAAATAGATTATATGTTAGAAATATTTCAAGAAATACCTGATAGTTACAAAAATGCTAAATATGTTTTTGAAATATTTAAACCTAAAAAACATTTTTACATAATTAAAGATGAAAATAATAAAAATAAGTTTATTGCAGAAGAAAATAAAAACTCAATCTATTGTATTGCAGAAGAAGTACAAAATGATAGAGTCGATGCTAATATTTTTTTACCTTTAACAGATTGCTTTCAAAACGACAGATTTTCAAATGAACCAAATAAAGATGAAAAGCTGTTTTCAAATCTAGATTTTTCAGAAGAATTTTTTTCAGATTGCTTTGATTGTATTTTAAAAGAAAGTGGCAAATTTTGTATAGTAGGAAGTAACGAGAAAAGTAACTTTAGCTATAGTTATGAAGATACAAAAAATTATTTAGTAAACAATACCTTTTTAGGTTTGATTGACAATAATACTTATGAGTTTGTAGATGGATTTTTAAATATGAGTATGCAAGATTTCCATTTAAGAGAAGCTGAGTCTTATTTTGATAATACTACAATAAAAACTACCCAAAGCTATGAGATTGGGTATGGCAATAAAACAAAACAAGAAATTAAAGAATTATTTGATTTAAGTAACGAAGTATTTGAAAGATATATTGCAGAAATAAAAGGTGATAGTGTTTATTTGGGATTAATCACTTTAGTAGATTCATCGATTGTAGGATTAACACCTGCAGAAATTGTTCTAGAAGATATTTTTAGTAAAGAAATATCTTATAATCCAAACACGTTGAGTGTTTATTTTGCAACAATTATAAAAGAATCTAATTTAAAATATCTGGCATTCAATCCACAAATTATGAAGAATTTGTGGTATTTTGATTACGAAACTAATGAAGAAACTAGTTCTTTAATAAAAAGAGAATATGAAATAAAACAAAGGTTTTACACAAATTTAAGTGAAGCAGGGATTAATTTGAATAATGACAATGAACAATTTAATCCCAAGTTTATAGAATATTATACTAATTATTTAAGAGAAAGAGAAACATTTTTAATTCAAGCTATTAGTGAATATGATAGTATAGATATAAAAAATAGAATCACATTAAGAACTGATTTAGAAAAATTATTTACAACTGATGCTAATAGTACAGATTGTATTTATTTTCACAATAAAACGAAGATAAGCAATCCAGCACTTGCTTATCAAGCTTTTTACTCAAGATTTGATGCAATTGGTTTAACAATACCAAATTTTATAACTTCAAAAGAAGAATCGTTTTTTAAGATTACTTATCTCAATACTTCTTTTGAAAATGACCTCAAAAAAATGATAGAAAGCATATTTTATTTATACATTGAAGTGTTAGATGAATATCCTGAATATTATAACCAAATATTTAATGTTTTATACGATTTGGCTGTTTGTGGGTTAGACCATAATTTTGAAGAGATTAAGTTTTTTCATAACGGTTTAGATAGTAAAAATAATGATGTAATTTCACTCTTACAGCAAAAATGGGGGGCTTATAGAATTGCTTGTTTTAGAGAGTATGCGAAAGCATTTATCTTACCTAAAAAGATGTTAATTTCTTTTCACCAAAAAAGAATAGCATTTGTAAATAATGGCGAAAAAGAGACAAAAATTAACGAAAGTAAAGCAAACGCCGAAGCCTTGTTTAAGATTTTAGATTCTGCTCGTGTTGGTAGATTGTCATAACATAATTTAATCCCCCATTTATGCGTGGGGAATATGTCATTTCTTTGAAAAAATAGGAGAAAGATTTTCTGTAGTTACATAGAAGTTTTTATAAAATTTTGGCAGGAAACTATAGCAATAATCTTCTAAAAGATTTTCAAAGTGTTTAGGGCTGTATTTTTTACAAATGCTAATTTCGTAAATAATTTGTTTAATATTATTTTCATCTTCTTCAATAGCATCAAGGGAAGCTTTTACTTCGTTAATATCAAAATTATCAATATTGATATTTTGTGATAATAAATCTATCACATTTAAGATTTCCATATATAAGTCCGCTTCGCATTCTTTATATATAAGTTGTTCATTGAAAGCATATTCATCTATAAATTCATCATATACAATTAAGTTTGTTTTTTCACATATTAACTGCAAAATTTGTGCAAGTTTATCATAATACAAACCTGACCCAATTTTTTTTTCACCTATAATAAATTCAAAAAAATCTTCTTTATAATCTTTTATTTTTATTTTACTTTTTTGATACCAAGTAACAAATGAACTGTACGTTGTCTTTAATGTTTTTGTCATTGGAAAAGGATTATTGCTTTCTAATTCACTAATAAAAACATCATAAAAATCTTCAAGCTCAAAACTTGTTTTATGATAAATAGGTAATTTTAACAATATACTCATAAAAATAAGTGTATTGATTGCGATTTTATGTCTAAAATTAATACTTAAATAAGAAATTAAATACTCTGTTTTTATCTCATAAGCTGATTTTTCATCCATATTTTTTTTTAAAGTAACAAGTCTATGATTGTAAAGTTCTTGAACTGATGGAATTTCATCAAGTTTTAATAAACTAATGTCTTTCCATTTCTCAACTTCTTGAATTTGTCCGAAAAATCTACAAAGAAAATCTAAAGTAGGCACTTTTTCTACCAATTGAAAAACATAATCTCTATTTTTTAATATGTTTTCTAAAATTATTGTTTGCTCTAGTAGATGATAGTTTTTAGCTACACAATTAAAAATTGTATCTATATCTTTTTCTATTAAAATTTTTCTACACAAAGCATCATCAAAATTAACACATTTATATGTTTTATGTAAAAATATATTTTTCTTGCAGTATTGTAAGATTTTTGATGCAGGATAATATATAAGCAAATAACATATAAACATATCATCTTCTTGGTGTATTTTAGAATATTGTAAAAGCTCTAAATCTTTAGCAATTACATAAGAAATATTTCTAAAGTTTTCTTCTAACTCGTTTTCATTTAAGAGATAAATAAGTTTTTTTTCAAAAATAACCGTTTCTTTTAGTTTTTTACTTTTAACTTTTGTATATTGGTAAAGTTTTTCAATATTTTTAAATACATATTTATCTTGCAATTCATCATTCATTTTTTTATAGATATTTAAGAAAAAATTAAAATTATTTTTCAATAAAAAATCTAAGATTTTTTCTTCTTCTTTTAAATCCTTATTTAATCCATCAAAAATAAAAGTTCCAAAAGCTTTAATTAAAGAAATTGCTAAATCAATATCTTTAATATTTTTTAATTCAGTGATAGCTTTATTTTTATCTTTTTTTATCAAATCTTTAAAATATTTAAAATCCATTCTCGCTCCTTTTTATATTATTATAAAATAAAAAGATAAATATTTTATAATTTTTATATGAGATATTGACAAAAGTATAAAAAAATGTTATAGTAAAATGTTTAAAATTATAAAGGAGAAAAAATGTTAATTGAAATAGAAAAACTAGCAAAAGAACTCGTAAAAAATAGTTTTTTATCTTTAAAAGAAGAGGATTATAAAAAAGCTTTATTGCCTTTAGTAACTTTTCCTCTTGAGGATATTCAAAAACTAGACATAAAAGAACATATTTTGTTAAATAACGGGTTTAGAGTAGATTCAAGAATGAGTCAAGAACAAATAATACTTTTACAAATCTTTAAGAAAAAGCTTATAGATAGGCTTTTAGAAAAACGTCAAACTCTATATGAAAAAGTAGAGAAATTGTTCAGGGAAGAATCTCTAAAAGAAAAAAATTATCAAGAGGAATTATTATTTATTGAAATAACAGATACGATAAGAGCGATAGAAGAACAGCGTTCTTTACCAAAACCAGGTCTTTTAATGAAAGGAAATTTTAGAAAGAAGATATGCTTTTTATTTGGTCTTGAGAGTCAAGAATGATAAAATTGGTAGATGTTAATGGTAATATAATTTTAGACGCTCTATCAGATTTTCAGAAAGAGCGTCTAAATAGGGTAGAGCAGATAAAAGATATTGCAAAGCTAGCTGTTTGGTTTGGAAAATTAGATTATATTTGGCTTGATAGTGATAATATTGAAGAGCCTACATTTATAATAATAAAAGATATTGATATTATTAAAGAATATATTTTAATGTTTAACGCATTAATGTATGAATATAAGGCTTCAGGGGAAGAAGTATATACTTTAGCCGAGTTCATACAAACTTATAACAAATATCTTCCTAATAATAAAATGATTCCATTTTTAAAAAAACATTTAAAAATTGATAGGTTTGAAGATTACGAAGAAAACATAGATTATGGATTAATTCCTATATTACATTGTTCTGAGTATGTTTGTTTTGAAAAATCACTAGAAGAAGCTATCGAATATGATAAAAGATTTTTTCCTTGTTTTTTTAGGGGGCAAAATGTATGATTTTGGATTAAAAATGTTGTTTTTCATCTTATCAATTTGTATATTTTTTGTATCAGACGCATTTATTGTTTATTTTTATACAATTAATGAGCATATTGATTCTAGTGCTTTAAAACCGATAATTGATTTTTGCATAAAGTATCATATTTTATCTTTCTATATATGTATATTAAGTAACTTTATTTTTTACAAACATTACAATAATTATAAAAAGAGAACAAAATAATGATTTTAAAAGATACAATTAATAAGACAGGTCTAACGTATAATCAACTTTCAACTCTTGTAGGGTGTTCTGAAGCACTTATTAGAAAATACGCCTATAAGAATATTCAAGATTTACCGAATAAAACAGGCTCTAAAATATTAACCGAATTAATGAAAGTTCAATATAACAATAATCAGGCTCTAATTAAAAAATTGGAAGAAGAGCAAATACAAATAACAATAAATGAAATATCAAAAAACCTTTGGGAAGAAAACGAGCTATTATATATGTTTTTATATAGCTTAAAAGAATCCTTGCCAAAAAATAACTTAAATAATTTATTAGATATTTTAAGGTTTTGTGTGTTAAAACATTTTGATAAAGATATAAATAAAGCATTAGAAACTATAAATGTTTTTAGCAAAAGCTGGATTCGGGCAAATCCGCTTGAAAAGAATATAATAATTGCAGACCTTTTTGCTGTTTTTCCTAGTTCATATAATATTTTTCATTTTGATAAAAATAATAAAGACAATCATATAACCATTGATGATGATGGAGTAGTTTTAACTATTTTAAGCGATAAAGAACGTATCTTATATGATTGTATAGGTTTCGAAATACCTAAAAAAAGCAATCCAATAAGAGATTTTATTAAAAATGATTTCTTAAAAAAATATTAATTTTTTTATTTTTAAGTTAACTCTAAACTATTGTTAGTTATCCTATTGCTTATGATAACTCGACAAAAATTAAAGAAAATAAAAGAACAATTATTGAAGGATATATTAGACTTACAAAATAAAATTGAAAATCCGAAGGACTTTTCACAATTGATTCATTTATTACAAAATAGAGAGATTATATTAGAGAGAAAAGAAAAACAAATTTTAGAAATTTTAATGGATGTAGAGAAAACATTATGACTGTTTTTTTAATAATACTTATAGTAGCTTTTATAGCTTATAAATTCTTGACAGATGTAGAGAGATTAACTAAATGGGCAGAAAAATTGAGTAAACGGATTAAAAAATCACAAGCAGAGAGTATTGCTCAAGCTAAAGATTTTATGGAAAATAAAAAAAGAAATGAAGAAATAAGAAAACAGCAAAAATGGAATAGTTATCATAACAGCCAATCTAGTTCTTATAGTCAAAATTCATATCACAATATAAATCAGCAGAATACTTATAATAATTCATATAAAAAACAAAATAATTATAATGATGATGTTGAAGTGAAAAAATATTACAAGCAAAAAGGTAATAGATATGAATATAAAGTAAAATGTTTTTATGAAAGTATAGGATATAATGTTTATCCGCAAGGTTATATTCATGGTTTTAACGATAGAGGTATTGACCTAATAGCATATAAAAATAACGAAGTGCATTTAATACAGTGTAAATGCTACAAATACCCACCAAGACAAGACCTATTGAGAATTTTTATGGGTGATTGTGAATTATATATTCAAAAAAATTTAAACAAACTGCAAGGTAAAATTATTCATAAAGATTTTGTTACAAGCTGTAAAACTAAAGATTATGGAGTAGCAAGATTTTTAGAAGAAAATAATAACCCTATTAATTATTTAGTAATTGAAGAATAAAAATATGGAAACAAGCTTAAGAAAATTAAAAACTTTAATACGAGAAGTTTCCTTATTAAAAAAAATTCCGCAAAAGACAATTATTAAAACTTTAAAAATATCAAAAAATTTATCACATATGAACAAAGAAAATATAAATAATAGCATTTTATTTTTACAGGATATACAAGAGATAGAAAAACTGATAAAAACAAAGAAATGTCTTTTAGATAAATATTGCCAATTAGTATTAAAACAAAGTCAAGACCCAATTCAAATTAAATTAATAACAAAAAAAATTAAAGAAGTAAAAAGAAAAGAAGAAAAACTAAATAAAATTATAGAAAAAATTAATCCTTTAATACCCCTAATTTAATCATACCCTAAAATTAAAAATATACTTAAAAAGTCTACTATATAAATAAATGCTTGACCTTACAATAATAAAAGGGTATAATTATGTCAAAATAAAAAGGGGATGCTAAAATGTATATAATCGAATCTGATGTTTCTATAACAACAAGTGCTAAAAATGCTCTAGAATTATCTAGTTATTATAAAAATAATTATTTTAATTTTAAAAATAATTTGGAACACTATATATATAATGCGGATGATGTATTAAAAACCTATCTAAAAGACGAAATACTTTTAAACCTCAATGATAAGGAAAGTCCAGAGTTTAACAAGTTTCAAATTATCCTAGACGAAATCAATTCTAAAATAATTTTTGATATTTTAGTTCAAGATATGAAAAATCAAGAACAGATAGAAAAAGAAATTTTATTAGAAGAAACAACTAATGAAACATCAAATATTACAAGAGAACAAATAATTGAATACTTATCAACAGAGTTAAAATGCCTTGATAATACAGAATTTGATAAAAACTTATTTGCCCCAATAATCGAAAAGATTAAAGAAAAGGATAATGAACTCTCATTCTTATTAAGAGATAAAACTGCAGATATTAATCTCAACAATATTAACGGTGTAGATACTAGTAGTGTTAATTTATTAACAAAAGCTGAAAGATTTTATGAAAAAATATATTCACAGATTTCTTTTGAAGAAAAAGAAAATTTAATAAATGGGTTAAAAAATAGTAGCAGATATAATATTTTATATAATTCGCTTTTTGCAATTAATTTAGAGCCACGCACTGGAAAACAACTAGAAAGAGGACATGAAACTGAAAGAAAAGATTATTTTGCGAAAGGAACTTATTTATCTGAAAACAAAAATCCAATTTGGAAACCAAACTTTGTAGCAAGTTTGCAATCGGCAGGTTCTAGCGTTGCAGGTGCAACATTAGTTGCTGGGTTTGGAAGCAAGGGTGCTTCCCTTGCAGGGTTAATTTATAATAAAGTTAGATTATCACAGCTTGATGATATTGAGTGGATTAACTTTAAGAAAGAAATCATTAATAATCACAAATGTTATGCTTTAAGAGAAAAAATAGCATTTGATGATGAAAAAAGAGAAATACATCATATTTATACAAAAAACCATCACTTAGTAGCTAGCGAAATTAAAATAGCTCCAATGTTATTAGATTTAACAAGCGATAATCCATTAAAAATTTTAAAAACTGAGGAAGAATTAAGTAATGCTGAAAAACTATTAGAGCAAAACACACAAGCAAATTTAATCACTAGTTTCGATGATTTAAAAATGCTTATTATTAAAGACTCACAAAATATCAATAATTTAACTTTTAAAAATATTAAAGATAAAGGAAGATTGCAAAGCGATAGGGTAGATAATTATCCTGATGAAGATTTTCAAGCACTTTGTCATGTTTATAAAAATGAAAGAATTACTGCAAATGAGCTACAAACTAGAAACTCTAACTTAAGTGAGCTAATTCATTGTATTTCTTATAGTGCTAAGCCCGAAGATGAAGGTAAAAATAATAAGATTTCGCAAGTTCAAGCGGCCAACCTGAATATGTTAGAGCATCAATTTTTTAATGAAGTTGGAAATGCTTATATTAAAACAAAAAAAATACTCAGAGATGAGCTGTTGATTGTTACAGGTGCTACAAGAAAATCACCTTTTTCTTTTGATGCTTTAAATGGCTTTATTGTAGGAAAAGATACACTTGCTTATGAATGGGTTGAGACTAATTCTAAGCTTAGAGAATTTAACCAAACAGGCTCTTTGTCGCCTAATAAGTCAATTGAGCAAATAGAAAAAGATTTCAATTCTTCAAGTATAACAAATGAAGACAATAGTAATAGCATAGAAGATTTAATTAAATCTATGCCAAAACCTAAATTGGAGCTAGACGATATTTTAGAAGATGATACCGAAACTAAAACTTATTTCGGCGATGATTATGAAAATAAATCAATCAATGAAAAATTAGAGATTATAGAAAACAGAGTTTTAGAAGACTATAAAGTATTTCTTTTTGGCAATTTAGGCCAAAATGTAATCAATACTCAAATGGAAACAGAAAGAGCGTTAAATACGTTTAGAACAAACAATTCACAAAAAGAACAAGCGTTTTCTATAATGCTCGAGGGGCTAAAGAAGACAACACCAAATAAAGAGTTTACACTAGAGCCAATCGTAAGAGATATTATTTTAAAAGTTTTACCACAAAATATAAAAACCACAAATGAACAAGCAAGGTTAGCAATAACCGAAATTGTGCAAGGCTTCATGTCTTCTTTGGCAGTTCAACACTTAGAGAATGCTACAAATCTAGCTAATAATATAGAAGCATTAAAAGCCGAAAGAATAAAAAATTCAACATTGTTAGAAGATTTAAACAAAACAAACGAAGAAAATCTAAAACTTCAAAACGAAGTCTTAGATTTAAGTGATAATTTAAATAAAAATATATTAGCATTAGAAGACACTAGAATAGAACTTACTGTTGCTAGTGAATTATTGCAAGAGCAACTACTAACTAATAGTAAGTTAGAAAAACATATTAATGAAGTTCAAGATAATATTAAAATATTAATGGATAATCTACAAAAGATTACAGGCACAGAAATATTTGAATTTGCTGATATAACTAGTGCGGTAAATAATATGAAACTAGAACAGTTGGCTCAAATTAATTCTTTAAATGACAATATAAATAATTTACAACAGCAAAATAATTCTTTAGTAAGCTTAATAGAAGACCAAAAAATAGCGATACAAACCTTAGAAGAAAATATAACCAATAAGACTACTATAATAAATCATCTTACTGAAAATCTAAATAGTGCTAATGCTAAGATTAATGATTTAGAAAACACAAATAATCATCTTACTGAAAATCTAAATAGTGCTAATGCTAAGATTAATGATTTAGAAAACACAAATAATCATCTTACTGAAAATCTAAATAGTGCTAATGCTAAGATTAATGATTTGACAGTAGAAAAAGATAATTTAGAGCAAAAATATAAAGATTTACTTGAAAAGTATAACGAACAAAATCAAGATTACCACTCTTTAGGTGCAACAGTAGAAAGATTTAACAAGCAGTTTAAGGAGATGCTTGAAACAATTAAAAATCTAACTGAAGAAAATGAATACTTAAAATCATTAAAACTTGATGATAAAAAAACGGAAGAAGACTCGGAAGAAGATAATTTATTTTCTAATATAAACAGGAGATAAGTAAATGTCAAAAGTTATTATAAAAAACAAAAATTGAGAACTTTATAGAAAACACAAATAAAAAAATTATTGAGTTTTTAGAAATAATTAAGTTTGAAGATAAAAAGATAAAAGACCTAGAGAATGAGGTAAAAAAATAAAAAATTATAATAAATTAAATAACAAAAGAAATCAAATAAACTAAAAGGAGTTAAATATGAAATTAAAAGATTTAAACTTAATAGATTCAAAAATACAAGATTTTTATGAGAAAGAAAGTTTAAAAATTATTTTTGATGCAAGAAATTATAAATATCAAGAAACAGATGATGGTTTTATTGTTGATATAGTTTCAAAACATCAGGATAAACCAATACAAACACTAATAATAAGTGAATTAAATTCTTTTCATGCCAAGATAACATTAAAAACTGATGAAACTTGGGGTGAATATTTGGAGAATAATAATGAAAGACATAAACGATTTATAGATATAAATCGCCTTAATTTTATTCAAAACGCAAACAAAGATTATGTTTTAGAACTTAACCATCCTGAAAACATATATGGAAAGCTAGTTAGTGCTATACGCTTATCAGATATAACTACTGATATAATTAACGAGAAATTAAAAACCGATTATAAAGATAATGCCGATATTTTTCTAAGAGATAGTGGATTTTATAAACAAACAGATTTTAATTTTTACGGTAGAGAAAAAGACTTTATTATTCAAGAGGTTAGCTTTGAACATTCTAATAATATTAATAGAGATGATAAGATAAATATTATATTTAAAAGTTCTCATGATGTTAAGCTTTGCCAAAGTATGTTTCACAGACTAGAGGATTTTAACAATATAGCAAAACCATACTCATCAATAAATTTGAATCTTGAGCAAAACTCTATTACTTATAAAACAGATGTTAAATATAATTCATTAGATGATTTAAAAAGAATAAATGATACTTTTGATTTTTTACATAAAGAAATAAAAGAATTTGTGACCAATCAAGCTTTAAATCATCAAGATAATAAATATAAATTTCATGAAGAAATAAACTATTTATTATTTAAAACCTTACCGAATAAAAGCTTATTAGAAAAAGAATACAATTTTAATGATAAAGAAAGACATTGGCAAGATTATAAAGCATTTATTACACAGCAGTTAATAGCAATAACAGACCCAAAAGACTTACAGGCTTTAAATAGCACAGGCTTATTAAAAAATATGATAGATAATATATTTGATTTACAAGTTACTGTAGGAAAAACAAACCTCATACACGATAAAATTAGAGAAAGCCTAAAAGACATAAAAATAGACGAAAATCATTTTTTATCTAGACATGGATTTATTAATTATGTTTTAAACGACCAAACGGAAGAAAAAGAGCTTTTTAAAGGAGAAAGTAAACCTTTTGTTTTAAACAAAGATAATTTCTTTTTAGCAATGGATAGGTTGGTAGAAAAGATAGATAGTAAAAATCAAAGACATCAAAATCTTTTAATTGCAAAAGACACTTTATTATATGTTCCTCATATAGAAAGCAAAAATACAATTTTAAACATGTTAAAGGACAATAAAAACATTGAGAGTTTTACAGAAGATAATTCTTACAGCGATATTATATTTAGACAATATAACCACCCTAAATTAAATAACAAAGAAACAGCTACTTTTGTTGTAGATTTAAAAAATGAAACTTTAACAATAAATACTAATTCTTTTTATATTAATGGTGACAAAGTTATTCAAGACAATAACTATAATAAAATGTCTCAAGCTTTAAAAAATATTGCTATTCAAAACGACCTATATATAAGCGAACGCACCGCTAATAATTGGGATAATACACAATTTAAAATATGCGAAATTACCACTAGTATAAATAATAAAAATATTGATGAGATAATTAACGAAATCAATAAATATAGTGAAATGACTAAAAATTATACTGACTATGTTTATGAACATCATACAAGCAAAAACATAGAACACATACAAATTGTGGAAAATAGACAGGAAAACATTAATACTATGAGAATGAAATAATAGTGATTGTAATATTAACTTTCTCTAGCAAAAACAGGGTCGGGGGTTTCGTTAGAGAAAGTATTTTTGATTGTTAGCTTTTTTTATATCTCGTCTAGAAGGAGAATAAAGAGAAAACTTAAACTCTTTTGTTGTGATTTTGCAGATACTTTTAGTATCTACGAGCATATTGTAGTAAAATTAATTAAATAAAATGCAACAAAAGGAGTAAAATAAAATGAAAGTTTATACACCAACTAACAAACAAGAATTACAAGAAATTTTAAAAGAAGTAATTGCTGATTTTAATAACAATGGAATGATTGAAGTTGAAATTAATACTTCAGAAATAACAGATTTTTCTAATCTATTTGATTTTGCAAAAGATGAAAACGGAAATGTTAATCTCCCTAAAAGCTTTTATGAAGATATTGGTTTAACTAAATGGGATTTTTCTAAAGCTAATAATTTAGAAAACATGCTAAATGGTTGTAAAAATTGTAATGTAGAAATAATAATAAATTCAAAAAACACTAACATTAATATTTCAAATGCTTTTGCTAATACAAATATAGAGCCAAACAAAATTAATATCCCAGCTCACGAAAATATCAAGGGCTTAGAAGATATATTTGGAGCTGATAAAGATAAATACAATGCTTTCATGGAAAATGAGCTTTTATACAATAAGAATACTTCTTTTGCTTTCAAAGAATTAAGCATATACGATTTTGCTAGATATGAAATAATTAATGATATAGATAGCACACTTTCAGTAGTTAATAGTGAAGATATATTAAATCTTGAATATCCTTTAAGAATAGGTAAAAACGATGAGAGATTTAGCGAAAACCAAAATGAGGAAATAAAAAATCTTTTAGACGAGAGCAAAGCTTTATCTTTTAAAATTACAGGAAAGCTTTTAGATAATGAAATTACACAAGCTTTAAAAAATAACCCTGATGCTGATATTCAGGCGTATGTCTATAATGCTATTAATAAAAAGATAGAAGTTTTATTCGGACAAGACAACAACTTAAAAGATAACTGGGCTACTTATTTAAAAGACATTAATTGGGGAGTAAAAACAAATGAAGATGGAAGTTATGAAGCAACTATTGTTTTAAGTACCCATAACCAATTAAATCAAAAACTAAGAGAAAAAATAATTGCTGATATAGCACAAAAAGAAAAAGCATTAAATGATTTTATACAAACACAAACAAGAACTACACAAACACAAATCATTCCTATAACAGCAATGATTGAATTGCCAACACAACAAGAAGAAGAAAAAGCACACGAATTTATTGCTAATATAAGTAATTCATCGCCAATAGCCAAATATGATTTAATCCAACACGGTTTAGAAGAAATAAAAAATACTATAGCAACATTAGAAGAAGCAAAAGAAAAGCCACAAGAAGAAATAAAGCATAATTACACATACAATAGAAAAAGATTTTTCGACTATGATAGCTCTTTGGCTCAAAATATAGCAAACTATTGCAAAGCTTCAGCAGATAAATCAGGCAAGGCCGCTTGGCTTGGACTTAAATGTGGTATTAAAATGTTAGCCTTGTCTTCTCTTGAAGCAACTAAAAAAATAGGGCAAAGTTTAGTAGGTAGTTATATAGGTTTTTTTGGAGTAGGTTCATATGAACAATATAAAGATATTGTAATGAATGAAACAATAAAAAGAGATGAGGCTAGGGCATTGGCCGCAAAACTTTCTATGGGTGCTATAATTAATCCTGAAGAATTAGCTAAATACGAACACATATTACCAAGAGAATTCTTACCATCAACTGGGCCAAATGGAGAAATAATTCCTCCACAAAGAGATATAAATGAGTGTAGAGAAGAAGTAGCAAAACTCTTAGAACATACATTACAAAAATCTGAGTTTGACGTTTGGATGAATCATGCACTACTTAATATATGTGCTGGACTTGCAGAAAGCCAACAAGTTGATATAGCACGTCGTGCAAGGGGCGAAGATGTTGGATTTGATAAACTAATAAGAGAATTAGATAATAGCATACGCAAAGATTTGGAAAAACTAAATAAACTACAAAACGAATTCTCTAATGACACGAAAGATTTTTGGAGCAGAACGCAGGAAATGCTTAATGATGAATATCCTAAATACCAATCATCAAAAGCTGAAATTAAACTAGATGGAGCTATACCAAAAGTAGACCTATCAAATGTAAAATTTGCCTATAAGACAAGAATATTTTCTTGGAATGGTGAAGCTTCAAAATATGATAAAGACAATAATTTAAAGAGTGAAGAACAATACATAAAAGAAAACATATTCTTTAGAACTACAAGCGATTTAAAAGATGGTGAAGAGAGATTTACTAGATATGAAAAACCATTAGCTGATATGGAAGTAAAAGCATTTATAGATAAAGATGAGATTTTACTAAAAAAACTAAAAGATAATTCTTTACATGCAGTACATTTAAACGTAGGAGAGTTAAATAATCAAATACTTGATAAGATTTTACCTCCAAATCATCCAATGTTAAAAGAGTTAAAAAATGACCCTGAAGCATTTAGAAGATATTACAAAGGTTTTTTAAAAGAATATCTATTAAACCAAAACAGTATTTTATATGAAGAATCATACGCAAAAGCTCCGTATAAAATAATGGATGACACTTTTACAGGCAAAGATGGACTAATTTTATTTTTTGACAAAGATGAGGTAAAAAATCTAAACGAAACTCTAAGAGATTTAGAATTAGCACTAAGTGCAATTACTCAAAACGCTAGAATTAATCCTAAAACAGGCGAAAGCAATTTCTCTGTTTTAATTAAAGATTATGAAGAAAAAGTAAAATACGCAAGGCAAACTCAAGCTAATAGACAAAAACAAACTGGTGAAAATAACCAAACTAATAACACTGAAACTAACCAAGATGATATTTTTAACACAAATAAAGAAGCTGAAGTTAAAGAAACAGAAACAACAATTCAGGCTAGAAAAGAAGCTGTAAAAAATTGGAAACAATTTTACGAGACAACTCATCCCGAAACAAAAGAAAAGAAATACCCTTTTAATTGGGCTAATGAATTATCAGAATTTAACAATGACGGCTCTCCAAAATCTTATATTCAAGAAAGATATGAAAAACTTTATGCAAAAACAGTTATTGAAGGAGATTTGGTTTCTTTAATTAAAGATGCTGGCACGACTGCTCCACAAGGTTTTTACGGTTCTGATTTATCCTTACAAGGAACATCTGATATATTAAAAAGAAAAAATGTATATTTTGAAATAACAATTCCTGATAATTTAACCAATAGTTTTTATGGTAGAGTAAGACCCGATGCTTATGCTCAAGCACTTGCGAGAGCCTTTAACGACCCAACAAGCTTTATAAAGCAGGATGTAAATTTTCCTTCATCGTTAAAAGCTTTTTATAAAGATAACAAAATCTTTATAGCAGTAGAAGATACTGAATCAGAAAAAGCCCATAGAAAAATATTAGTGGCTATGAATAATCTACGCCGTTTTGCCTTAGATGAAAGTATAGAATCAAGAGTAAAAGCTACAAATGAATATTTTGCAAAAAGTAACGAAACAGCCACTTATAAAGAAAGAGATAAGTCTGATGCTTTAAGACAAAAAGAGCTTGATGAATTATTTTGTTGTGAAAACGAAAAAACTATCAAATACAATGGTGAAGGTAGTCAATATTTATCAAACGGGGACAAAAAAAGTGATACTCAACTTAGAGACGAACTTATTTTAATGAATACTTTTAAAGCTAAACCATACGGAATTAAAGCTTCAAACCCAAAAATATGGGATGGTTTAGGTTTAAGTAAGGCAATGCAAGAAAAGGCTAAAGATAATCACGTCGTAATGGTATCTATGACTTTAAAGCTTGATGAAAATTTAATAAACAATAAAATAAAAAATATAAGTCAAGATGAATATTTAAAAGTTCTTACAAAAGCACTTATTGACAATAATTCAATTATAAACTCACAAAGCGGTTTAAAAGGTGCAAAAGAGGTTGTATATCAAAAAAATATTGATGGAACATATACAATTAATTTATTCCAAGAAGTATTCAATAATGCCGAAGATGTATTAGTAAGAAGTGCTGTTGCAGATAAAATTAGAAATTCTATAAGTAGTTTTGCTGATTATACTTATTCTACAAAAACAAGTCACTCAAAATATCAAGATGACATGTTAAACTATGAATTAGAAATATCTTCAAAACAACAAAACACCAAACAAACTACAACGCAAGAAGATATTAAACAAGATAATCAAAAAGAGCAAGAAGAACCTACTGCTAAAACAAAACAAGATAACCCACAAGAAGAACCTAAAAAAGAAGAAGTAAAACAGCCTAACCAACAAGAAGATAAAAAACAAGAAGAAAATACGACTGAAATTAAAGAAGAAATAAATACAGAACCTATAGAAAAAGAAATAGATACAAGAAATCAATTCTTATATAAAATTAAAGATTTTAAAGGCAACGAGCATACTGTCATTTTACAAGATGAAACTACTTATTTTGATGCTAGTAATATGGATAATTTAAAAAGAAAGGATAATAATATTTTAAACGATGAGGTAAATGTATTACTGTCAAGCGTGAAAAATATCACAGCAACTCCTACTCAACAGCAAATTGAAAAATTAATGGCTTTAACAGATTACTATCCAGAAGATTTAAAACAAAAAGGGTTAAATGGTGAAATTGCAAGTGTTGTAATTAATCTTGATACATTTGTAAGTAAGACTACGCAAGAACCACAAATCTATAATAGCCAAAAAGGTATTATAGATACACATAACTATTTAAATTCTTTAACAAATATGCTTAATAATCAAAATAGTATATTTTATAGAAATACAAATTTAGAACCTTTAAAAGCAGTGCTTCTTGAATCAGGTAAAATTGCCTTATTTTATGATGCTATAAATCCTAATAATAAAGATTTTACAAATACTTTAAATAAACAATTTAGTGGCATTCTAGCTCTTACACAAGATAAAATTTCAGATACGCAAAAGACTATAGTTGCGTTTAGAGAAACTGCTGAAAGTGTATTTACAAGCCTTTTAAACCAACAAGAGGCTGAAGCATTAAAACAAGAACAAGAAAAAAGAAAGCAAGAAGAAGAAAGAGCAAAAGAAGAACTTGAAAAATTACAAGCTGAAAAAGAGCAAGAAATTTTAAAAGAACAACAAGCAAAAAAAGAGCAAGAAGATACAAAAATATTACAAGAAGATATTGATTTTATAGAAGATTATAGTGATGATATTTTAGATGATGATATTTTAGCAGAAAACGAAAGTATAGAAAAAAAACTAGCAGAAAACGAAAATAATGAAGATAATCAAGCACAACCTTTGCAAACAGAAGATACTAAACAAGAAGAAAATTATCAATCAATTAAGCAAGAGCCTGCGGATATAAGTCAAGAACCTAAATCACAAAACGAAAATAATTTAGCAATTGAAGTAATTAATGCTATACGAGAGTTTAAAAACTTTAAGGGTAAAAATGCTTTAACTTCTGAAAACATTCAAGATAGATTTGATAGTTGGTATGAAGTAATACAAAGATACAAAGAAGCAAATACAGAGTCTAAAATAATAGATAAAGCTTCTTTGCAAGAAATATCTGAATGGCTTGAAAACAATAAAAGCATTAAAGAAATAATGCAACAACCCATTCAACCTATAAAAGAAGTAAACCCAAATGAAGAGCTTTTAAGTGAATTAAAAAACGTAGAACATTATTCAACAATTTTGCAAGAAAAAAATAAAAATAGTAATATCCAAGAAGACGAAAACATTCTTGAAAGTTTACAAAAAACCTATGCTTTATTAGAAAAAATCAAAAAACTAGCTGAAAATGATAATATTGATATAAATAAAACAAGCTCATTAAACCAATTAGAGCAGACTATGATTAATTCAATAAGAAATCTAAAAAGCGAAATGGTTAATTTATCAAGTAAAGAACTTGAAAAAATTTATAAAGATATATCTACTAGTGTAAAAAATAAGGAATTAACAACTCAATTACTTGAAAGCTTTGATAAACAAATAAGTGAAATAGTAAAATATGTCCCACAGCAAGAGAGCAATATTTTTGTTAAATGGTTTAATAATGATTTTAAAAATGATAAAGCTATGCTTGATAAACTTTTAGCACAAAGCAATAATATTTCAACAATATCTGAAAATATCCCTACTCAATCAGATGTTTCACAAGAGAAAAAAGTATCTCAAGAAGATGAAACAATAAAAAACGAAATATTGAATAATATAGATGAGGTAGCGATTAAAGAAGCTTCTTTACCACAATCAGAAAATAAGCAAATAATAGAAGAAGAGCAAAAAGAAATTCAACAACTACCTCAAGAAGAACCAGTGAATAAAGAAGAACCTTTACAAATTGAACCTAAACAAGAAGAAACCATTTTACAAGATAATGATTTTAGTGAATATGACTATTCTATGAGTAGTAGCTACAACGATGATTATCCTTTAGATGCTTATTTAGGTGATTATTCAGATAACTATTTAGAATATACACAAGATACAGATATTCTAGCTGAAAATGAATTGATACAGAAAAATATAGCAGAATTTGAACGAACTCAACAACTACCTCAAGAAGAACCAGTGAATAAAGAAGAACCTTTACAAATTGAACCTAAACAAGAGTATAAACAAGAAACTGAAAATACAAAATATCCAATAGATTTTAAAGAAGCTATCAATTTACAAAATATCAATTTTGCAAGCATTAGTGAAATTGATAATAAAGTAATAAATCTTTCATTATTAATGTATAAAAATAGCACTTTAAACAATCAATTCTATACCGAAAAACCTATTATATTAGGTCAGGCAAATAATGAAGAAAGACAGATACTCTCAGATGCTATGGAAAAAATTCTAACAAGCAATGTGAAATATTGTTTTTATAATGCTGATACACAAGATATAGAGTTTCCTATAGAAGGAAATTTTAATGAGAAAAATATACCTACATCATTAAGTAGAATAAGATTACATATAACCTCATTTTTAACACACAATGAAGCCGTTAATTTTGCTAATATGATTTTAGCAAATAGGGTGGTTGTTTATTCTGATGGTAAATCGGAGCATAATATTTTTAAAGATAATGCTGACCCATCTTTATTTAAAGCAAGAAGTATTAATATTGATAGAATATTAGATAAAATTAACAATGATTATTATGCAAACGATGTTCAAAAACGTAAAGAGTTTAACAACTATTTAGAAGATATATCTAAATATAAAGATAGAAGCACAAATCGTATTATTAGACATCCTGGTTCAACGCAAGTATTTAAAAAGTTTTACGTAGTTTATTGTAGGTCATTTTCAAAAGAAAAAAATGAACTAGAAGAATCTAAATTATTAGCATATAACAAAGCAAATCCTAACACTCAAAGACAATTAGCATTTCAAGGCAATGCTTTTGAAACTATATATAAAGAGTTTGTTAAACAAAATGATATGGCTTTAAATGAATTAATCAATTCTCATCAAAATCAAAGACAAGTAGTTAATAATATAGAGCCTGTTAATAAAAATTTACAACAAGCAAGCAATATCAATATTGAAACTATTGATTTATCTAATATTCCTGCTCCAAGAACTCAACAAGAGATTAGAGAACAAAGACAAAGATTATTAGATAATATAGGAGATAAAAGTTTAGTTGCTGATTTTACAGGTTTAAGCAATATTGCTACGGTTGTAAATACTGAATATTTTGGTGAGATTTTAAACACTCTTAGAAAAGCATTATCAGATAACACCCACCCTTTGCATGAATTACCTATAAATATTATTAAGAGTTTTTACGGTGAAAGAGGTTTAGCTAGTGACCAAAACCCATATTTATACTTAAAAAAATCTTTGCAACAAATAGCGACTGAGTTGCAAAGAGACGATACAAAAAACAAATTAACTAAACTGTTTAATATCTATGATTTTAATCTTAATAAATTAAACACGGTAACAAGAGAGAGTGATTTAAAAAAACTAACATTAATTGACCCTAATGGAGATTTTACATTTGATAATTTAAATATAGATGCTAAAAGTTTAGGCATAAATACAGATTGGCCATTTAAATACACATTGTTAAATGGTGCTAATATGTCTCCTGCAATTCCAAGAAAGTTTGGAGAAGATATAAAAGCTTATAAAGCTAGAGTTGATGAAAAATTTCCTAATATATATGAAATTAGAAATCCTGTTATTGAAGAGATTAATAATACAATCAAGGAATTACAAATAGACTATAAAAATCGTAATGTAGGGGATGTGAAAAATACAGAACTTTTAAATGGTTTTATTTCTTATTTAGGTAATCCTAAAGACGTTAATAAAATGAATTATTTTGTGGATGCTTTTGCAAGTAAGGTATATGATTCTTTGTTCAATGATAAAAACTCTACTAGGGCTGTAGAAATAGCTTATTCTAGTTTAGTAAAAAATGAAAGTGTAAGGGATTACATTAAGAACAACTTAAATTCTACGACAGGTGGCAAAAAATCTTTGATTAAAACATTGGCTGAGAGATTAGAAAAAGTTAGTAGTATTGAAAAAGCTATTATTGATTTAAAAGCACCTGAGAGAATAGCTATTAACAGTAGTTTTCATTCGCTTTATAATACCGATGAAGAATTAAATTATGCTATGATAACAAATACAGTTCAAAACAATAAAGATTTGATGCAAAGAACAGTATTAGTTAATTTAATAGCTGATATTCAAACACTTATTAATGGCTTAAATGTACAAGTTTCGGCTCAAAAAGATTTATATAAAAACAAGATTTTAAACAATTTAGGTGAAGGTGTTGTTTTACCTAGTGAAAATAAAAATGTAAAAATAGGTTCAAGATATGAACTCTTAAAAACAGGTCGTTCTTCGTCAAGGGGTGAAAATGTTAAGGGTGATAGAATTGGGGTTTCAATTCAGTCCTTCAGTGGAAAGACAGAGAAATTTTTAACGTTAGATTCATTAAATAATTTTGGCTTCGTTGATTATAAAAAAACTGAGGTTATAAAGGATAAAATAAAAGATTTTTCTTCTAATATGATTTTAAAAGGTGATAAAGCAGATGATTTTGTTTCTATTGACTTAGCACAAGCAGAAATCAGAGCTGTTGCAGTGTTATCTCAGGACAAAAGATTAATTGGTGACCTTTCAGGTGGTAAAGATTTGCACGCTGAAACTGCTGATAATATGAATAGTGTATTAACTGAAAAAGACAAAAAAGTATCAAGAAGCGAAGCGAAGCAGATAAATTTCCAAATGCTTTATGGTGCTGGAGTAGAGAGAATTACAGAAGCAGTAGGATTAATTGATGAAAATTTTAGGCAAAAATTAGATGATTTATTTAAACTTACAAAAATGACAAAGGGTGTAAATGAAGCACTAGAAAATATACAAGAAAAAATAAATTTACATAAAAAAACATATCCAAATTTACACTTACTTAAAGATGCTATTACCGTTTGCTCTCGTGGTATTGATGAGGTTAATAAAAATACTGGGAATGAATACCAAAGAGAAATTAAAATATTTGTCAATTCAGATAAAAAACAAATTTCCAAAGAATTTTTTGATTGCCTTATAGGTATAAAACCTGAAGATAGTATTGTTGATAAAACTAGAGCTTATAATAGAAAAAATATTGCTGGAGAATTGGATTATTTAAAGAATTTCTCTGGTTTTGTTAGAAGCTATGATGAATTCTACTATAATATTTCAAAAAATAAAGATGTTCTTTATATAGCTGACCTAATTAGTAATTTAGTTAAGATTGAAACAATAAACGATGTTTCAAAAACAAGTGTAAAAACACTATTTGGTTTCGAAACTGAAGCGTTTAATCCAAAAATGGCTTCGACTAAAGCGTTAAATAGTCTTTTACAAGGTTCTGTTGCAGATATTATTGAAATTGGTTTAGCAAATCTAGAAAAAAACAATATTTCTACTTTAGCACAAGTTCATGATGAAATTATTTTGTCATTAGATAGTCTTGTAAAAGATAAACAACTTGACTTATCTAATGTAGAAAAAATACAAGAAGCATTAGAAAATCCTTTATCAAAAAAATCACTTATAGAAAATCCAAATATTGCTTCAGGTTTAGCGACACCTGTTAAAGAAAGATTACTAGCTAACGATTTAGATGGATGTTGGTTTAAATCTGATTTTGAAATACAAAAAGGAAAAAAACTGGTTAATGAAGAAGCAACTTCGTTAATTAAAGATGCTTTTAAATCTTATAAAGGCATTGAAGCTCAAAAATTAGTTAATTTGAATGGTTTAATAAATGATGGAAAAGAATTAAATTATTCTAATATTCAAACGCTATTAAAAATACAAAAATATGAAGTGGAACAAGAAGCAAAAACTAATACGCCACAAAAGGAGTTAGAAACTAATAATTTTTTAGGTATAAAAATGTTTGACATATTGAAAGGGAGTAATATACAAGAAGAAAAAAATAATTACAAAAACATACTTGATTTTATAAAAATTGATGATATTCAAGCATTGCCTAAATTAGAAACAAACAATATAAAAACTATGCTTTTTGAAAGAGGGCTTGCAGGAAAAGATAATTTTTCAATATTACAAGATAAAGAATTATTATTAAGCTTTGCAGAAAAGGTTTTAAATATAGATTTTAAAACTGATTCTATATTAAAAATCATGAACTCTAATTTAAAAAACGGAAGTTTTAATCAAGTTTTATCCATAAACTTTGAAAGGTTAGGAGAAAATATAGAACAGATTTTTGGAAAAGAGATTATGCCAACTTTATTTAGTAATAATGGCAAAAATATAACGAATTTTTTAAAAGCAAATAATGATATTGCTGTAGCATTTGACCCTACCACAAAAATAGCCAAATCATACCTTGAAGTAGGATTTAGGTCAGATATTCCTTTTGATTTAGATAAAAAAGAAGCAGAAAAAGTAAAAATTGATTTAGCTTTAACAGTTTTATTACCTGTTTTAAAAGATGAATTATTGCATTTAAAAAATCAAAAGCTTGAGAAAACTGAATATTTAGAAAGCAATAATATTAAAAAAGATGAAAAAATACTTTTTTATGAAAATTTAAGAGACAGTTTAAATAATAGATTATCAAAAGAAAAATTGCAGGATAATGATGAAATAATAAAAGACATTAATTTTTTATTAAGTCTTAAATTGACCGAATTAAATCCAAACGGCAAAAATACTTTCAATAACATGCTAGATAATCGAAATTTAACAAAAGAAGCTTTTGAAGATATCATAAAAGAATTAGAAGCTCTTGACGAAACTCAATTAGATTCAATTAGTTTTACAAATAAGATAAAAAGTGTCAGTAGCGATTTAAAATCTCACTATAGAGTTAGAGACTCTATAAAACATATTACAACTCAAAATCAAGAACCTTTAAAAAATGACGATACTAGTATTTACCAACAGCGTTTATAAAACTTTCAAGAATAGAATTTATTTTCTATTCTTATTTTTTGTGTATGAAAATAATTACAATTTAGCATGATTTAATTTATATAATTGTCTTGATATACAGATAAATTGATTAGGATTAAATCTATTAGTTAAATTTGACAAAATTTTTATTTCATTATAATATTTAAAAAAATTAATATATTTAACGAAAGGTTTTTTTTGGCTATAATATCGAGAAAGAGAAAAAGAAGCAAATTTTTTATTGGAGTTGAAATTATAAAAAACGACTCTTATAAAGAAAATTATGGGAAAATTCTTTTTAGATATGAAACTGAAATAAATAAAAAACAATACCTTGCAATAATACAAGATATGCTTTCTCTAAATTACATAAATTGTATAAAAAAAAATATAAAATTAGAATATGCACAAAATAGTATAGAAGAAAAAATTTATACAAAATATATAATTCCTAATTATAAAGCTGAAGATATGTTTTTTGATAAAGACTTTATAATAGAGTTTTACGAGCGTGTTTTTATGACATTAAATGATAGGGTGAGATGTCATAAAAAAGAAGAATTATCAAATATTGGTTTTTACATTCTTGCACCAAGAAGAGTATTGAATCACAAAACTAGAAAAAAAATTCTTGAAAATTTTGAAAATTCATTATCTGTAGAAACTACAGATTTTGAATATAGAATTTACAATGAAAAGCATATAAAGTCTTATATTTTTGCTTTACTTCAGTGCAAAATAAATCCAAAAAAAATAAATAAATACTATAAAATAGGAAATGTATATAAAACGTTTGACGTTTATAGTTATATATTAAGCTATAAAGAAGCTATAAATATAATAAAGGAAATAAAGTTCCCATACAAATACTTATATAATTCGCCCCATCCTGATAAGTTTTTAACTTATTTAAAAGATGGTAACAAAAATACATTTTTTGAAATTAACGTACCTGTAAAATGTAAGTTTTTAAAAGATATAGATTTGTCAACCGAAGCCAACTAAAAGTTGGCAAAGGTTATTTGTTGCTGAATCCTATAAATCTGTAATTTACCTGTCCATTAATTATGTACGGATGTGTTTGGTCTACTAAATTTTTACAATCTAATTGATACGAAGTTATGTTTGTATTTAGTAATTTAAATTCGTTAGGAACATAGTAACAATCCGTAGTTCTGTAGTCATTATGACTATTTAGTGCTATCCACACAAATCCATTTGGAATTAGTGTTGTTCCAATTTTTCTTAAATTTAAAGGATTATATAGTGCTATAAATTTAAATTTGTAATCATAAAAATATTTATCTACTTGTTTTTTATAATATTTTTCCAAATTATTCCAAACTTTAAAAGCTTTTGGTGTAAAAGCTGTATATTCAAAATTTGGAATTAACTTTCCTTCTTCAATCATTTCAGCACTATTACCTAAGTTATTAGATAATAAACTTACTACATAACCTTTTGTTAAAATTAAATCATAGTTTTTATTAGATTCTTCTAAATTATAGTTTTGGGTACTTTTACTACTAATTTTGAAATTATCAATTTTTGTTTTTCGTAATTTCATATCTCTTAGTTTTTGGTGGTCTATTTTCCCATTTGAAAAAATAATAGCATTTGCAGGACTAAAAGTTTCTTCATAGTTGCTTTTTAACATGAAAGGGTAACCATAAAAATCACCTTTAACATTTAAAACTTGTGTATCAGTATCTATTTTAGTGGTTGTTGATGCAATAGCTAATGCAGAAAGCACACTCAAAAATAATATTTTTTTCATTAAAATCTCCTTAAAATGGTTTTAAACATTATATTTTTAAAAAATAAAAATTAGCTTAATTTTTTTATTTTTAAGCCAAAGCTAAGTTTTAAAAAGTATGATTTTAAAAAATAATTTGATATAAATAATAGGGAAGAATATGGTTTTATCCAATAAGAGAAAAAAAGAAATTTACATAAAAGTGGCAAAAACTGTTAATACCGTATTTTTAGCAATTTTTGCTATAATAAGTGTACTTTTCTTATTAATACCTACATATGTGATTTTATTTATTGACTACGATACTCCTGCAGAATTTAAGGATGCTGAAAATGTTTTACATATGTTCTTTTATATTTCAGGGTTTGGTGGATTATTTGCAACATATTTATTAAAAAAAGTATCTGAAAAATTTGTATTTATCCCTGAATTAACTAAAACTGGAAGAAATATTAATGATATAAAGCTAAAAGCTATAAGAAGATATAATAAAATTAGAGGTAAGAAAGAAACTGTATTAGAAAAAATTAAAATATTATTGATAGTAGTATATATTCCAAATACTATATTTTTTAATAAATATTTTTATAAAGCATTTGAAGGATTAGACAGTGGCAACAATAGGTAATTATTCAAAGTCATTTTTAAGAGAACAAAATAATTTTGCTCTTTCAATTAATATCTTAGATAAAAATGGAGATGAATTAGATTTAAGTGAATATAAAAAAAATAATATAAAAACTATACTTTTAAATAACAATGCTTATGAAAGATGCGTTGTTGGAGCTTCTTTGTTAGAAGGAAAAAGCGTGGAAGAGTGCAAAACTATTTTATCTGAAGTAAGAAATTATTTAAAAGAAAGAGGTTTTTTAGGTATTGTAGAACTACACGCTAGCGACACTACTGTTAGTCAATATCACTTTCATTATTGGGGTGCAAATGCTAATTTGGCAAAAAGAGAATTATTTACATTTTGTAAAAAAAATAATTTAACAGATAATAATTTTAATATAGAAAACTGGGATACAAATGAAAAAATTCCGCAAGAACAGAGATATGATTTAAGTATAGATGTTTTAAATTTTAATGAAATTGCTGAAAATCAAAGAAAAGAAGCTGAGGAACAAAAACGCAAAAAAGCTTTAATGGATTCTTTTCGTAAAGCATCAGAAAGGATGATAGAAATTGCTGAAAATCAAAGAAAAGAAGCTGAGGAAAAACAAGTAAAGGAAAAAATGTTTTTGTTTAATTTTAGACAAAAACAAATAAAGGAGCTATTGTTAAATGGTTCAGAAAGAGAAAAAAGAGTAGCACTTTTACGAGCATTTGAATTATTAAAAAACAGCAATATTGAACAAGATTTTAAAGCGTTAACAATAAAAGTATTTAATGATTTAAACACTCCTAATAAAAATAGCACTACATATAACATATCTTTACCTTATGATAAAGAAGAATATAAAAAACGATTTTTAGAAAAAATTAGAAGTCAAAAAACATATAAAAACAATATTGAAAACTTAGAAGAATTAAAAAATCAAAAATTAAAAGAGTTAAAAGAAGCGTTAAAGATATGAGAATAGAGTTAATTCCTGAGATTTTTAGACCCACAAAGTTTGGCTGTGCAAGACTTTATAATAGTATTAATAATATCCTAAGCCACTCTCCTATTGAGCATAAATTATTAACTTATGATAATATCTTAAGATTAGATACTACTTTATTAGACGATAAGGAAAAAAAATATATAAATGCTATCTATAATGATAGACCTGATTTGCTTGTAGATGCCACGATTTTACCTAAAGAGTTTTTTAATGAAGACTTTGTTTTATGTACTCCAGGTTCTACACTAAGCAAAGACACTATATTAAAATTTTGTGTACCTTTTGACGGTAATACTATTAGCGATAATAACGATAGAAGAAAAGAGCTTACTTTAAATGGTGCAAAAGTTAAAGAAGAAGACCTAGAAGAATATCATAGAATCTCACAAGAAGATGGCAATAAACCTGTATTTGAAGGTGGTTTATTAGCTAGTATTATAGATATGGATTTTTTCTTAGATGAAATATTTGATGAATTAAAAGATTATGCACTTTTACCTAGCCATAAAAAATGGAGAGAAACACTAGAAACAATGAAAGCCGAAATAGAAGAAAAACTATTTACGGAATTAATGGTGAACGAAAAACAATTAAAGGACTTTAATAAAAAGGTTAAAACTCTAGGACTTATGTTACACGGAGAGCCACTAGAGTTCAAGCTTCCTTATAGAGAAGAAGTTTTAACATTTGCAAAAGTATTAAAGCAAGCTCAATCTTTAAATGATGGTATAGGCTTAAGAATTATTTTTGATAATATATTGGATAATTTATTTAAAGCTTCTCATGTAGTAGTAGCAAAACGCACAAGTATTAATGACGGTAATTTGTTTTGTGATTTTTATAATAAAAGAATTTCATTCATTAATGAACTAAACCCAGACTACAATGAAAACTTAGACTTCTTTATTAATTTCTTTGATAAAGAAGAATATAAAAAACGCTTTTTACACACTAAAAGAGCGTTTAAATATTTATATGAAAACATGGAAAGACTTGATATGTCTTTTTGTGATAAATTACATGGTAAAAAATTAATTGAAATTTTAGACATTTTATATCTTGAAAGAGATAATTTTCCTATATCTAAAAATGAAAAACAAATAACTATGTCTAAAAGTTTAGCTGAGGAATTATCTTCTTTAATCGCTCTTGCATCTTTAAACCCAAACTTAGATAGCGTATCTGAAGAGTTTTATTTAAAAGACCTCGCAAAAGAACTAAGAGATTATTCTGAAAGCACAACTAATATTAACGAACCATTTTTTCTTTATCATGAACAAATCACAGCAAAAGCTTGGTTTTCTTTAGCTTATAGGTTTTTAAATTATTACGTATCTAGAGGTATAAAAGATTTTGAAAAAGCACTTGGTATTTGCCAAACATTTCTTTTAACTTTTGGTAGCGAAAACATAATTCCTAGTGCAAAAATAAGCAGAATTAAAAAAACACAATTATTTTGCTTATTAATTAATGATAAGGAACTAACCATACTTTATGAGGGTATAGATAACATTATTAGCACTAATGAAGACGTATTAGCATCGGAGATTGAAAGGATAAGAACATTGCTCCTTAACGGTGGTGGTGGGCTTTTGTATTCAAGACCAGCATATGAGACTATCCATAAACCTAAATCTTCAAACGACCATTATTCTTGGGGGGTTCAAGAAGTAGGTAAAGATAGCGTCTATGACATGTTTCATAAAGATATAAAAAGAATTTATTGTAAAGAAATTATCCCTGAAACTACTAAGGAACAATATGATACTTTCAATTCTACAATTACAGACAAGCATAGAACAAGAACTTATAATAAAAATATTAATGGGTTTTCGCTATTTAATAGTTTTAAAAAATTATTTTATAATAAATATAATTTTAGCTATGAAAATCCACAAATAATTCAAGCTTTTGATTGTAAAATTACTGAAAATAAATACTATTTAAGTCAATCAGAACTACCTATTTTTACAGAACATTTATTTTTTATTGCAAATAGTAAAAAAAGAATTCATAATTATTTTCTTACTTACTTTGATAAACAAGAAAATAGCGTATTTACTCATTTCAATTGTAGAGGGCATTTCTTACAAAATATCAATTTTTCATTAAAAGATAATTTATTTTATAATGACATAAATAATCGTAAATATAAAAAAAACTTTTCAAACAATTTTTTAAAATGGGATAGAGGTTTTATCCGTGAGTCAATAGAACCTATCAATCAATGGAAAACATTTGGTATAACAATAATTACATTTTTTTTCCACCCAGCTAGATTTCTAGGATGGAATATAGAATTTGAGATTGTCAAAAAGGAAAACTTTTACGATTCTTTAAGAGAAGGATTTTTCTTTTATTATAAGAATAATTTTTATAAAAAAGGAGCTTAAATGGAAATAATAAATGATGAAGTTATAGTTAATGAAAATCGTATTAATTCAGACTTTAAGGAATTAAAAGATTCAATATTAGAGCTTCAACAAAATATGAGAATGACAAAAACAAGTATCGAGGACTTAAGGTCTGAATTAGATGATATCACTGATAAGATTAAATCTTTAGAGAAAAGAATTATTGATGAATATGTAATAGATTCTAAAATCAGAGGCGTAGAACAAGATATTAATATGATAAAAATCATAGATAATGAAGAAAAGAAAAATGTTGTTGAAAGTTGTCATAAACTTGTAAAAAATGAGATTAATACTAAAGAAAACTTTACAGAAGTAATTAGAGAATCTGAAGATTTTTTTAATAATTTTTATAAATGGATGGTAGGTAAAGATTGGGCTGAATTAAAATCTAATAACAACAATAAGGTAGAACAAATAGAAAAAGTTATAAGTAAAGCTACAAAAAGCTCTATGACGAATTTAATACTAATTATTTGTTGTTTTTTATTATTTTCAGGTGGTTTGTTTTTCACTTATCAAACATTGAAAAACAATATAAATACGATAAATATAACTCAGCAAAAAATTATTAATCATTTAACAAAAGGTAGGTAAAATGAAAATATTATATGAAGAATTAAAATATTTAGAGGATTTTAAAAATAAAACCCAAGATGGGGCAAGCTTTGAGGACTTTGAAGATTTTTTTAATCAGCAAAAAGATAGATTTTCTGAAGCTTTTGAAAAATCTAATTTTTTTGGATACAACTATAATAAATCTTATTTTGAAAATGTTAAAGATATGAGCAAACGCTTCCAGGATACAGCAAATGAATTTTTAAACGATAATATGTCTTTCAAAGGTAGCTACAAAGATAGACTACGAGAGGGTATAAAAAACTTACGTTCTATGGAAAAACATTTAAAAGATAATCCATATGATGAGAAAACAGCTGAGCTTATTAAAGATGGAAGAGAACAATTAAAAAAATTACAACATAATGGTAAAGCTTATAAAGATTTGATGAAAAGGTGTATCCCTTCTATGATGGATGGGCTTAATAAAGATATAAAAAAAGAAACTGATAGAGCAATGAAAGCTCTTAAAAACCCTGATTTGCAAAAAGATATTACAGGTGAGGCACAAGCTATAATAATTTTACTCGCCATATTAATGTCAAGTAAATCAGTTATTAAAGGAACTGCTATGGCGGGTTTTCTTACAGTTAGAAAACTATTACAAGATAATAAACACTTATCTGAATTAGAGTCCTTAGCTTCTAATTTTACTAAAGAACCAAATTTGAATAATTTAAATCGTTTAGTTGATGGTATTAAAAATACAAGCACTGGAAAAGAGTTAACGCAAATAGCTTCAAAATCTTTAGATGTTACCGCAAAAGACTCTTGTCTTTTGCTGGAGCAACATGGCAATTTAGATAAGCTTATCGCTGTTACAAATGTTGGCGGACATTCATTAGATACGAAATTTTTATCAATAGAAAATCAAACAAAATTGGAAGATTATAATACAGGTAAAATTAGTAAAGGATATATGGCTTCGGATACTTTGAAAAATTTAAAGAATGAAAATTTTAACGTAAGTGAGGCTAAAAATTCAATTTTAGATTTAAATAATTATTCTATTACAGCTGGTATATTGTCTTTAAAGGGAGAATTAAGCTCCGATTTAGTTAATAGCTTAAAAGAAAATAATATACAATTTGCACATTTTTCTGAAAACTGTTATAAGTTAGCTGAAAGTTTGAGAGATGAGGCAACTAAGTCACCTGAAATCAAAGAAATTTGCGACAAATCTATTTTATATATAACATCATTACAATATGAAGTTGGAAAGGCCGCTGAGATTGATGATAACATAATTTTGGAAAATTCATTATTTTCAAAAGATATAGAAAACAATATCTTTGGTGAAGGGACAAGAGGTTTATTTAATGAAGAAATGTATAAAAATTTATATGAATATGTAGATAAAGAAAAAGCCCCATTAATGAAAGAAGCTTTTGAAAGTATGGATAAACTTGTTGATTCTACAACAAGTCAAGAAGTTAGAGAACATGCAAAAAATTTCCTAACTGAAAATAAACAAGAAGTTTCACAAACCGTAGCTGAAACTTCATCAAAAATAGTAGAGTCAGATTCGATTAGGTGAATGTCTTAAATGAATGGAATTGGTATAGTAATTACTATTGTAGCCGCTTGTCTTTATTGGCTTAATAGATATATGAAAGAATTACGCCATGTCTTATTGGCATATTGCGTTATTGTAGCAATAGGTTATTGGGCAACTTTAATGTTTATATCTAAAGCAAATATAGCAGTAAACTCCTATCTTATTATACTTTATACGTTTTGTTCGATTGTTGCATTTTTTTATTTAAGAGGAACTGTTTCTATAAAACCAATTATAATCAAAGCAAAACAGCAAACCTACTGGGGTATTGACTCTAACAAAGTAGATAGAGCCTTTAAACATTTAGAAGATGTACGTTCTAATAGAGTTGAAGTTAAAGTTCCGTTTGGGAACACCTTTTTTACTGTTTTAAACGATAAAGAGGTATTAACACCTTCAACAATTGAATACTACACTTATATGAGTTGTTATTACCCAATCCCATTAATAACTAACGTCTCTGTTTTAGAAGATAATTCTTTAGCAGAATTAAATATTCATAGAATGATTTTTAAAAAACTAAAAGAGTTGATAAAGGATAAAGAACAAAATATAAATTATAATGAAATTTTAAGGTTTTGTAATTACAGAGCTGACTTCTTTTTAATGGCACTCTGGGACAGAGTAGTTCCTGAATTTAATTTGGCAATAGGGCAATTAGAAGCATTAGTAACTGACAATATATTTCTCCAAGAGTTTATAAATGCTCTTGATTTATTAACAAGAAAATCAGTAAAACTAAGAGGGTCTTATTTAAGAAGCGAATATGAATGTTACATTAATGGCATAAAATCTGCCTATTTTAAAGATGAAACAGATAGAGTATTCAGCACAACAGCTGGTGAAGCTCTTGACCATTTACTAAATAATAAATAAAGGAAAAATATGGCTGTAAGAAGTGATGGAAAAAATGTTGTCTATGACGATATACAAGAAAGGGTAATGCGTCCTAAAAGAGATAACTTTTACGACGCATTCACCACTCAAGAAAGTATTAATTTTATAACTACTTCACTTAATTTTATGGGAATAGGAGTAGGTATTTACTTGGTTTTTATGATAATATTTAAACAGCAATATATTTTTAGTAAGGAAGTGCTTATATTTTTTTTATTATGGCACTTTCCATTCTTTCGTGATGGGCATTGCTGTTTTTTTTGGACATTTAGAAAGGAAAAAAGAAGCCAGTGAAAAATTGGGGTATTTATCAAAAAACACAGAAAAAGATAAATATTTAATCCAAATAGGTACTCATATTAAGGAGTTTTATGGAGATGCTAGAAAAAGTTCATTTCTTACAAACTACAAGGGGCCTATTCTTTTAGATGCTGAAAAGTTTAAAAGACACTTAGCTATAATCGCTACTGTTGGTGGTGGTAAAACTGTTCTTATGAAAGGTATTGCAGAACAACAATTACAACTTGGCGGTGGTTGTTTTATTATTGACGGAAAAGGAACAGCAGAGTTCGCCCAAGAAATGTTTGCTCTAGCTTGTAGATATGGTAGAAGAGATGATTTTATCCATATCAATTTTTTAGATATGGATAATACAGCTAGTATTAACCCATTGCAGAACGGGTCATCTAGCAACCTTTATGAGATTATGAACTCTTTATTGATAGGTGAAGAAGACCAGTGGAAACAAAAACAAAGAGAGTTTATGAATAACCTTTTAAAATTATTGGTCTATATGAGAGATAAGGAATTTATTCCTTTGAATTTCGGCTCATTATCTAATTATATGGATATACCTTCACTTTTAAGAGCCGCTATAATTTACAGAAAAAAATCTAAAGAAGTGTCTCCTATTGCTGATTATGTAAAATATATTACATCTTGTTTAAATGTTAATTATGAAGACTTTGTAGAACATGATTTTAATATTGTTTATAGCGATGGACGTGTAAAATCAATCGAAACAATTTTAAAGGATGGTAATCCTGATACATTCTATGCTGATATTTTAGAAAAAATTAAAGCTAATAAAGAACAAGGTATCTATGATTTTGGTGTTAGTATTGGTGCTTGGCGTAGTGTTATTACCAAGCTAGGTTCTGATTATAGGAGTGTTTTTAATACTCAACATCCTACAACAGATTTATGGGAAGTAGTTCAACACAATAAAATGTTATTTGTAACATTGCCATCAATGGATTCAGACCAAACACCGAAAGAACTAGGAATGCTTTTACTTGGTATTTTAAAAGGTGTAGCACAAAAGAAAGCTAAAGAATCTTACAACCCCAAAATACCTTTTTTGTGTATGTTTGATGAGATTGGTTCTTATTGTGTAAAAGGTTTTGGAAGATTAATGTCTAAATGTAGGGCTTTAGGATTCTCGATTATTCCTATTTTTCAATCTTTGTCTCAAATTGATGAAGTTGATGATGGCAAAGGATTAGAAACTAAAGAAATGCTAGGTATGACTGGAACGCTTTGCATAATGAAAACAACTTCAACAGATGTTAGTAAAATGATAAACGAAAAGCTAGGACAAAACAGATTTATAGATAGAAGCTACCAAGAAAGACGCTTAGGTGTTGAAGGTAATTCACATGTAGAAGATAGTTTCCAAACACAACTAGAGGATAAAATTAAACATCACGATTTAGAAAAAATGAACAATGGTGAAATGATAGTTGTTACTGATGGTGAGTTTTATAAAGCAGTAGCTTGTGCTGAAAAATCATTACTACATAAAGGCAAAGTTACTACTTATGGCGGTAATGATATTCATACAAAATTACCAATAACACAATATTTAAATTTCGATAACTTTATAAAGCAAGTTTGGTCACGCAGAAATAATATTTTTGCAAATAAGGAATTTTTAGAAAAATACCGTGTAAAAATGAAAAGTATCTCTTCCGAAATTTTATGGTATGAATTACCTGTTTTATCTAATGCTAAAACACAACCAAAACAACCAAAATCTAATTTGAAAAAAGGTGTATATTTTACACACCTTTTTGATGATGCCAGTCCTTTTAGTGATTCTATTGGTATTTCTAAAGAACACCAAGAAAAAAATTCTTTTAAATGCTTTGGAGCTTTAACTAAAGAACAAGAAAAAGAACTAAATAATTATAAAGAAATAGATTTTGACAATAAAATCAATAAAAAGTTAAGAGAACTCAAAAATAAGTCTACAGATTTTGATTATGAATCAAGATATGAAAAAGAAGTAGCATAAAGGATAATTTATGATTTGGATTTATGCAGAAGACATGAATTTGTACTTAGAAGAAAATATAAAGATGCTTTGTGAAAAGTATGGTAAAGATAATGTTATCTTGTTTCCAACAAGAGAAGATATTACTAAAATTGATGCAAGACAAAGAAATATTACATTATACTTAGCACCTTATCCAGTTTTTCAAGAATTTAGATTTTTTATACCTCAAAAATATGAATTCTATAACGACAGCCCTTTAACATCTCAAGAACGACTCCTAGATGTAAAAGAGGACACCGCTTTGGCGTTACGACTAGGAATTGAAATTGTTAAACCTAATGTGTCTTTGGATACTGTAGGCGGGGCGTTTGAGTTAAAAAAATTTACAGAAGAATTTTTAAGAGCAGAGAAAAATGGTTATCGTTCAAAAGCCTTTTTTTTAACTGGATTGGCTGGTACAGGTAAAACTTTTTTTGCTAAAGCTTTTGCTGGTTCTACTGACAGAACATTAATATTTTTAAATCTTAGCGTCGTTATGGCTAAACCTGAACCTATAGTGGAATTATATAAAATTCATGATTATCTTAACTTATTTCAAAATACAAAATTTTTGATTCTAATAGATGAAATTGAAAAAATGATTGGAAATGGTAGCCCAAATGAAAAGCAGATGCTTGGAGCAATGCTTACATTAATAAATGAAATAGATAGTCCTGTTTCAAAATATAAGGATTTAGATGTTGTATATTTAGCTACTGCAAATAACTTAAGTACAATTTTGGCAGAAAACCCTGAATTTGTTCGTAGGGGTCGATTCGATGAATTATTTTTTGTAAATTTACCTACTGAAATAGAAGCAGTAGATATGTTCGATTTATATATAAAAAAATATAATCTTAAAGAACATCTTTTTGGAGAAAACCCTATTTTTTCAAATACATTTGAACTAGTTTTAAAAATCTATGATGTACACACACAAGAGGATAACCCAGCAGTTGGACGTTTTGTATATACGCCAGCCGAAATCGAAACATTTTGTAAATTATTATCTAGAAAAATAAAAGCTGATATTAAATTAACAGAAGAAGTGCTTGTGGGTGTAATAAGAGATGTTATTCCTATTACAAAAACAGCTCAAGAATCTGCAAAAAAAATGTTAGCACAAGCGGAACTATTTAAGCAACTTTAAGGACATTTTAAGCATAAAGATATATTATTATTGTACTATTAGCAATATAAGTCTTATTATTTAAATAATGATTATATTGCTTACTAATATGGGGTATAAAGGTTCTATAGTGCAAAAATTTATTTATTTTTATCAGTTTCCATTCCTACCATTTACAACATCATATGGAGCAAATGCTGAATTAACAAAAATCAATGAAGATAGCTTCCATATTATTTATAACCGCAATGAAACTGACAGGGAATACGATATTTTAGGAGATAGAAAAACTACTATAAAATTTTTTATAGTAAAATATTTCTTTCCTATAATACTTTTATTTTTTACAATAGGAGTAGATTTTTTAAAGCTAGATATTTCTATTATTGTTGTAGTATTAGCATCTATCTTTTTTATGCTTTTCAAAAATATTGATATTGTAACTAAATTTACAATCATTCTGTTAGGTGGTTCAATTTACTTTAGTTTTATTAATTTTGACTTAATTTTAATATTTTTTAAGTATGTTTTATTGTTTTGTATAGCAATAGAATTTATTTTTGACACTGCTTTTAGAAAAACTTTTGCATTGTTAGAAAATGGACAAATTATAACTTATTGTTATTATGAAAAAGGAATAAAATGAAAAAAATAATTTTTAATACTATTTTATTAACAGGTTTCTTAAATGCAGAACATTTAGGAATTCCTTTAGCACCCGAAAACTTTAAAGATACAAAAACAATCTATTATCCAAATAGACCAGCAGACCAACAACCAAACAATAATCCTAATGTAGGTGATGTTGAAATTAACAAATTTTACTTAGATATGGATAATGGTGAAATCAAAGGCTTACAAAAAAGGGATAAAGAAATAAAACATCTTTTAGATAAGTTTGACTCTGTAAGGATTAGCCAAAATCCTTTAGTAAAGTCTATTTTATCTCAAGATGAAATAGCTGTTCATCCTTATTTTACTTTTACAATACTTTTGCCAGCAGGTTCTAAAATTACATTAGCACAAGGCAAAAGTCTTGAAAAGATAAGTTTTAATGAAAATATTGTTTTATTCGATGTAAATAATGATTTTGATAGAGGTAATCTTATAATTTTATATACAGATAAAAACAATAAAAACAGAATATTAAACATTTTGGTTCGCAGGTTTAGCGTTGATGAAATTCAGAATCAGGAGTTAAATACCGTGTATACGTATTTAGACCAAAAAATTTTAAAAGATGAAGAAGTTTTAGAAGCTTTCTATAAACAATACAAAAAAAGTCCTGATAAAAAATTTAATTATTTATACATAGATGACATGGTTTATCAGATAGTAGAAGATGAAATTAATGGAAATTTATATGTAAAAAATAAAAAATATAGAATTGTAGTTACTAGAAAGGAAAAATAAAATGGTTAATTTGATTAAAAAGTATAAAGCCTTATCATTTGGTGTTTTTACTGTAGTGATATTATGTCTAATCGTATTTTTTAGGAGTCCCAAGCAAGAAAATAAATCACAATTTGATAAATTAGAAACCTCTACGCCTACTGAAATAAAATCAACAGTAGAAGAGATGAGCCAAATAATTGAAGAAAATAAAGAAGTTGTTAAAATTGAGGATGACACGTCTAATAAAGGAGGTGTTTCAGACATAATCGAAAATCCATTTATCACCAATACAAAAAACGACAAAGATACAAATAAAAAGGTTGAAAATTTTGAAAATATATTAAACAATACTATTACAACAGAACAACCACAGCAAGAAAATACATATAATACAAACAACGAGAAATTTTATTCATCTTTAGAAGATAATTCATTAAAAACAAAACCACAAGAAGAAATAGTTGATAAATCAACTAACGAAATACCTGCTCCACAATTACAAAATTATGTTGATGAACAAGAATTTTCAAATCATGTTAATACATTAGACTTTCCAATAAAAGAAGTACAACAAGAACCTAAACCACAACCACAACAAGAACCACAAAATAATTTAATAGAACAAAATTGTCAAGTTGTTGGGGAAAAGGTAAAATATAAAACTGGCGAAGAAAGAGCCAAAGATATTAAAGAAAGCGAAGCTATGCTTTTCGATTACAATGGTTTAATTGTTAACTCTTACAAACAATTAGAATATCTTAATCTACAGAAAGTATTTTCTTTTTCTGAAAAAGAAAACTGTATAAATATTGTAAACGAAAAAGAGTGGTGTTTAAACGAGACACGATATGGTACAGATTTAATAAAAATAGATAAAACTAAGAAACTAGTTAGAATAAAAATTCTTAAAGATTCAGTATATGTAAATTTAACAATAAACGATAAGGAAATACAATGAGAAAAATATCATTCTGCTCAATCATATTAGCTTCACAATTATTTGGAGCTTCTTATGAAGAATTAGAAGTTTTTAAAAAAGGTTTTACAGTAGGACTTGAAGCTGTTGATTATCAATTAAACCACGAAGGTTTTGAACCAAAAAAGATAGAAACAACTTCTCCATATGCGGTTGTTTGGGAAATAGAAAAAGTTCAAACAAGAGATATTCTATATCTACAGCATCTTTTAAATCGGGATGGTATAGAGAGTTATATAATGAAAGATTTTTTACTTGTTTCAACTTTTGATAGGTTAGCAGATGCAAAAGCTTTGGTTAAAAAAATCAATAAAATGTACGGAGTTACTTTAAAAGTTAAAGAATTAGAAACAGGTACATTGGAGACATATCCTGTATTATTTGCAAGCAAGACAAAAGAGCTTACGGATAATTTTTTACAAAGACAAAGGAAAGTATATATTACGCCTTTACAATTAAAATTAGCTAAAGGTGAAATTACTTTAAATGATATTCCTATGGATAAAACAAGATATAAAGCAAATAAAAATAAAAAATTTAAGCTAAAAAATAACGCTGTAGCATATGAATATAATCTTAAAGCCGATAAGAAATTAAATTGTAATGGTGCTTATAAAAAAGGTAACTGCTATTTAGCATATAATTTTCACTCTATAGGTGAAGTAAAAGAAGGAACTGAATATACTTTAGGCGGTGTATATTTAAGAAATGATGGTATTAAGATGCAAAAAGTTTTAAATAAAAATTTATTTTTCTTCCTTGACGATATTGATGGTGGAGAAGAATAATGATTATAAGAAAATTATTTTTAGTTTTAACACCATTAGTAATTACAGCTTGTTCTTCAATTCAGCAAACAAATGATTTACCTACTGAAACTTTGGAAAAGGTTGTAGTCCACAATGGTAATAAAACAAAATATTATTATTTAAATTTAGATAAAAAAAAGGAATTTGAAAAATTTGTAATAAAAGAATTTGAAACTTTTGAAGAATTAGATAATGATTATGATACAGTATGTTTAGATTCTACATGCTTGAATAGAAAAATTGTAAAACCAAGCACGGAATATTTAGAAAGTAGATATTTAGACAAACTATGGGCGGTAGGATATGAATATGATAAGAAAAAATACTAAAATTCTGCCTATTGTTTTATGCTCTGCTTTTTTACAAGCAAATCAAACCCCAATGTTAAATCAAAACATTCCTAATAACGCAGATTTTTTAAGACAAGATGTTTCTAATTTTGGTAAAACAAATGTTGTTAATGTTGAACAAGAGCCTTTAAATTTATTTAATGAAGAAGATAATAAAAAACAAAATTCTAATGAAATGAGACAATTGCAATCTCAGCAAAATAAAATTTCTAATAACGTAGACTACAACAAAGCTATAATAACAGATTATAAGAGAGAAGTAATGTTTAACTTTATTGTTTCAAGAGCTAATAATGCTAAATTTAATAGCATTAAGGGTGACAAAACTCTTGAAATTAAAGATATTGAAGCAATAACACCTAAAACAGAATCTTCTAAGCCAAAAGAAAAACTTGCGAATATTAAAGGTTACTGTTTTACAGAGACAGATGTTAATGTTGGATTTCAGCCTATGGGTGCTAGCTTAAAATGCAATACAAATTATGGAACAATGACGTTCTTTGGAAATTATGTCCCTAACAATGAATTATATACCCTTTTTATAACTGGTCTTTTTGTTGAAAAAGGAGATTTTAAATATCCAATTGTTTCAGGCAAAATTTTAAACAAGGATAAAAATAGTTATAATATAGCTACTTATGTGAATTCAAATAAAATAGAAAAAGCTTGGTTACAAGCTGGGGCAAATACTGCTGATGTTGTTAAAGCAGGTGCTAATGATTATATGAAACAATTAGAACAAAGCAGAAAAAAAGAAACTGGCGGAGCAACAACTGTTAGTTCTAGTGGTGCTATAAGTCAAGAGCCTACAATAACAAATTACGAAAAACCTAATTTAACTGAATACATTATTAAAGGCGGGGTTGACGTAGTAACTACTGTTGCTAAAGAAATAACGCAAGCTCTCAAAGAAGAACTTCCGTTTGCTTATAAAGTTGTAAAAGATACTCAGTTTTATATTGACATTTGGGTAAAAACAACGCCTATGGAAAGTGATACTACTTTAGATAACGAATTTGATAATAAACCAACAACTGATGGTTCAATAAATACTAAAAATCAAAATTTATTGGATTTAAAAAAAGAAGAACAAATACAAGAAACATTAATAAAACAAGGTGATTTTTTACAAAAGGAAATTAGATGAATAAAATAATATTTATGAGTATTTTATCCGCTTTATGCTTACACGCAAATCAAATTCAGGATTATTACTATAATGAGGGTTATGAAAATGGATTTCAACAAGGGCTTTTAAAAGGACAAGAAATAGCATTAGAGAGTGCAAAAAAAATTATAGAGCGTTATAAGGCTAGAATTAAAAGTTATGAGATTGGAAAATATTTAATAGCAAATAAAAATTTAACTGCACCCCAAATTTATCAAAAAATTAATGGTAATAAATTTGAAATAATAGTATTACCTTCAAAAATAGAAAAAGAGTTAGATATAGAAGCTATTTTTAATGAATTTGGTTCAGTTCCTGAATTAGAGCAACCTTCTGAAACAAATACTAATACTAATATTTTAAATAGCATTGTCTTACAAGAAAAGGATTTGTATAACAATAAAGGTATTTTATCTAAGCCAAGTGAAAAAACTTCAACAAACAAACTTACACTTAAAAAAAATTCTAAGACAAAAGAAATATTACAGAGTGCGAACGTAAGTTTCGTTGAGACTAAAAACAATTTTGAAGTTATTTTCTTCACTAAAGAAGAAAGAAAAGAATTTTGTGAAAGCTTTAAGGTTTGTAACTAAAAAGGGGTTAGTATGTTCAATAAAATAATAAAGAAAAATAATGCAGAAAAAAACATTAACTCTAACGAAGCTGAATTAAAAAGTGAAAAATTAGATACTACAATAGAGGATACAAAATCTAATTCAGAAAATAAAGAAAATATAAAATCACAAAAGCCAAAGAAACAAAAAGACATAACTTTAGATGAAGGTTATGCTTTTAAAGCTGAAAGATTTTTTGCTAAGAATTGGATTTTTATTTTTACAATTACATTAGTTACTATTTTTTATTCTCTTTATACACAAAAATCAGTTACAGACAAGGTCAATCGCATGCAAGAGATGATGGAAAAGGCAAATTTGTATGTAGTTTTAACAACCGTTGATGGGCGTAGTGTAAAAGTTCAAAAAACTGAACTAAGCTCAGACTATATAGAGCGTTGGTTAGCAAGAACTTTAATTGATGGTTTAATTGTTACAAGAGCAGAATTGACGGATAATTTTAAAACTACTGATTTCTCAGATGTTGCAGTGATTATGAAAAATAGTTATAAATTAAGCAGTCTATTACAATATGTTTTAGATGAAAATCCAAAAGAATCTAAAGCAGTAGATAATTTAAGAACGTACCTGTTTGCTTTACAGCAAGCATTGGCCGCCGATACTTTACCTGAATTTATGAATATTGTAAAATATAGAACTTCTTCATTTAGTTTTAAAAATAACCATTTTTCAATAGAAGTAGAAGTGGAATTATCTACATATAACAGGCTTTCCGCTCAAAATAAAAATGTTTTTGGAAAAAGTAAAATTAAAATCCAGGCAGAAGGTATTTTAAGCTTAGAAGATAGTTCTGAAAACAACCCATATGGTTTATTAATTAGACGTTTTGCCGTAGAAATTCCAAAAAAACCTACAACATAAAAAACAAATAGGGTAATAAATAATGATAAAAATAGGATTTATTTTTCTTATATACATAAAAATGTTTGCATTCACTGATTTGGAAATAGCAGAAGCAATAAAGAAGGTTGCATTTGAAGAAAATATTAATCCTAAGATTTTATATACAATTGTAAAAATAGAGAGTAATTTTAATCCAAAAATAATTTCAATGTTATTGGAAAAAGATGAAGTAAACAAAATCATTACTTTAAACCGCAAGAATAAATTTAAAGTATCTTTTTATGATTATGCTTTAAACTCTAATAAAAAAATAGTCAATATACTTGCTTATAATAAAGATGATTTAGTTATCCTAACACAAATATTAAAAGAGAATAACTTTTCTTTTGATGTTGGACTAGCTCAAATTAATTCATATAATTTTTCTATTTCTGAAGTTGAGCAAGTTGTTAGTTTGGAGGGGAATTTGAGAAAAGCAACTCAAATTCTTAAATCTTGTATCGTTGCAAAAAAAGATATTGAAAACGCTATAGAATGCTACAATTACGGTCTAAAACCACGTAAGAAAAATATTTATTTTGCAAGGTTTAAAAAGAGTTTTATAAAAGATTTCGGAGTTTAAATGTTTTATCTTTGCCTTAATATTTTCTTAATTTTTATTATAATAAAAAGTGCCAAAAACAATCATATGTTAGGCGTTGAAAATGAAAGAGACCTTTTAGATTATGTTATAAATAAGTTTTCTTTAATTTTTTATAAGTTTAAAAGTCCTTATATGCTAGATTTTGATAGTTTTAATAAAAATAGTGTAAAGTTCAATACTTGTTATCCTTCCCTTTATGGCTTAGTATTAAAAAATACTCTTGAAAATAAAGATATAGTTAGTTTTAAAGAAAAGTTTAATAGTAATTTAGGCTTTTTTTTCTATATTGAAAATTTTAACTCAAAGGGAAATAAAACAATATACATATTATCACCAAATCAAGAGATTATCAAAACTTTACATGATAATAAAAAATCTAAAATATTATCAGGGTTAGAAATTCTTAATCTAGTAAAAAGAAGTGTTTTTACTTCTACAAACTATATGAATAATATTTTTTTAAGTACCCAAATCTTTAGACAAAAAAGAAGTTTGCTAAAAAAATATGTTTATTACGCATATAAAATAATCCCGCCTAAATTTTATACTGATAAACACAAAGTGAGTATAAGAAATGCAACTTTATGGCAGACAGTTGATTTTTATGATAATAGAATTACTAAATATTTTCCGAAAATAGAAAAAAATAAATATGCTAGTCTGAACTGTATATTAGTTGCTGAAAACAAATTAGATTTTGATGACTTTTTTTGTATACAAAATAATTATTATTATTCATTGTTAGAAAAAAAAGACGGTATAGAGAATATTCTAACTACAACACCATTAAAATCAAGAGGTTCTGAGAATCTTCTTGTTTTAACAAAAAGATTATTTCTAAGAGGAAGAACAGATGGATAATAAAACAAAAGTAACTATTTTTTTATTTTTTTTAAATCTAGTTATTATTCAATTTTTATTTTTAATGTTGATTAATAATACTAGATTTGTATGGGTATTTTTTTCATTATGCTATATATTATTTTTTTATATTTGGCTTAAGTATAAAAAATTCCCAACTTTTACTAAAATGTTTTACAAGTACTTTGTAGTTTCTTTCTCTTTTTTAGTTTTTAATCACAAATTGAAAGATAGGGTAAAAATTTTAGAAATAAAAGAAGACAGTATAATACTAAATACCATGAATAAAGAGCTTTTTGGGGTAGAACTTACAGGTACAAGTTCTGTTGAAAAATATATCAATAATGAAAATATACGAAGCATCTATGATTCTGCAACTAATGAAAAAAAAGGTTTGATATATCAAGTTATAGTTAAAAATGATAAGTATCAAAAAATGTATATATTTTCATACTACAGAGAAGTTGTAAAGTTGATTGCTGATATTTTAAATATACGATTACTAAAAGGCACAGCACTTGCTGACGCATTGGTGGATGTGAATTTGAATAATGATTATTTTATTGCTGATAGAAAATTAAACAAAATAATTAATATAGACCACGCAAAAGCAATAGACAATAATCCTAAAGAAGCAGTAATAAATTCTATATTAAAAATTTCAGTTGCAGACAATGTAAAAAAAGCTCAGGTATATAGAGCATATGCCGTCAAAGATACCTCTATGAGACCTATAGACTATGTTAAACTTTTCAAAATCCCTTTTAAGGGAGTGATTTGGTGTAACTTTGATTTTTATAAAACTCGTAGAAATGGTTTTGCACAAACTTTCCACGATGCTAGAAAAATGTGGGGACAAAAAGCGGGGTTTGAAAATTTTAAGGATATTTTTGATAGAAATCCTTCAAATCCTATTTTAACAAGTTCTACTGCATTATTAATCGATTCTGATGGTAGTGATATTATTCAAATTGGTGAAATACTAGGATATTCATACTCTAATTTTCAACATTCTCGGTTAAACCCTATTTGTGTAATGCCCTTACAAAAAGTAGATACACACTTTGTATTGCCGATAACATCGGATTTCTTAAATTACAGAATTGCTTTAACACACAAAGAACAAACTTTAAAAGCAGACATCTACGGAGTAGATTTAAAAGGTGCTTTTATTAATTTTTCATTTGCTAATGAAAACAATGCCCCACATTCTGTTATTTTAGCAGAAACAGGCTCTGGAAAATCTTTTGCAAAACAAAAGATGTTAGCACAAATGTTAGATTTAGATATAAAAACTGGTTATTGTGAGAAACTAGGACTAAATAGCCATCAGTATGCAATAAGAAATTTAGATATCGGTGGCTCAGACTTTAAAACATTCAAACTTATAGAAAGCAACCCTAAGAATAATGCTAGACGTATTTCTGAAGATTTTGAGAATTTTGCTTTCAATATAGTTAATTTTGACATTAACCCTGAAACTAAAAAACCGTATGAAGAAGATATAGGCTTTGCTGTAGATTTAATTTCGATGTATTTAGAAGCCACAGGTGTTAAACCCTTAACTGCAAATGAAACTAAAGCATTTAAGGATATTGCTTTCCGTATTTATGCTGGTGATTTAGAAATAGAAAACTATCGTGTTAGTAATTTAAGACTTTACAATAAAGAAACCTATATAAAGTTAAAGGAATCTTTAGGCTATGCCGAAGCTACACTTTTAGCCGATATAAAAGAAGATGAGTTTAATTTTTTAAAAAAGCCAAAATTACTTGACTTTCAAAAACATGCTTCAATTTTAGCTAAAAATAATCAAATTGAAACCGCAGAAAGGGAAGCATATTTTTCTCTTGAAGGTAAATTATCAGGCCTTAAGGAATCTGTATTTAATAAATTTGATAATTTTTCAGTGGGGGAAATCGCTTATATTTATGCTGATTTTAATACTATAAAAGAGAATAGGTTATTTGTACCTTTGTTCTTTTCAATTTTTTGGAAGATATTTATTAAAGATAGAAAACGTAGTATTGAATTTAAAAAACAAGGTAAAGCATCTCCTAAATTAATTTATGCTATTGAAGAAGCAAGTAATTATTTTAGATTTGATAGTTTTATCACCATGTTTGAAAAATTAGCTTTAGAAACACGAAAATACAATGTTCATTTAATGTTTATCCTACAAAATTTAGAGGATGTCCCACCAGCAATTATGAACAATTTGCCTACAAGAATTTTTTTAACAACACCTGCAAAGAAACAGGATTTATTGTTTAAAATAAAAAATACACTTAACCCGACAAATGAATTTATAAGAGCTGTTGAAGTGTGCGAACAGTATATTATGATAATTCAGTATTCTAAAGGTGTTTTTAATTTAAAATTAGAATATACATCTGAAGAAGCGGCACTGTTTTCATCAGACCCTAATGAAAACAAACCTAAAAAAGAAGAGAGCGAATCAAAAAATGAAAAGTAAGTTACTACTATTATTATTTTTACAAGCATTATTGTTTTCTGCGGGTACTGGTGGAAGTGGTATATTGCCAGTTATTGGCGGAACAACTGGCAATCCATTTGGTAATTTAAATAGCTTAGAAGAATCTAACGAATGGATGTGGGCTGGAATTTTAGGAGCTTTTACAGCTTGTACTACTATAATTCCATTTATACTGTCATTTTTTCATGGTATATATAAGGAAAGAACTCACCATAACCAAGATTTCTCAATGGTAGGGGTTATGGTTAGAAGTATAGCTTGGCATTTTTTAGCTTGTATAGTAACAATGTTTTTTATAGAAGCACTTCATTTTACCGTTGGCTCTGATGGTTTTATTCAAATAAAAAGCATTAAAGAAATGCTTATAATGTTTTGGTCTCAACAGCCTTATTCAGCAGGTGCAAACGGAGCTTCTGATACTTTAGCATATGTATTTTTTATGATAGCATATTTATTTTATAACATATTTTGGATAGCTTGTGTAGCTTTTGCAGGTCTATATAGTTATCGCTCAGCAAAAGTAAAAGCAGATGCTTCAATAGCGAGTATAGGCATATCTACTTTTATAGGTTGTCTTTTAGGTTATCTTATTTATATAGCTTGGGAAAATACTACAGAACTTGCCACTTATATGAATATTTCAGGTGTAAGTATTAAGGAAAACTTCATACATCATTTTTGGACTACATATGCCACAGTTAAAAACTAATAAAACATATAACTTTAAGTGAATTTTAAGTTTGTAAGAGTAACATTTTCTTACTTTAATTAACAATTTGAAAGGATGAATATGAAAAAGATTAGCACATCTTTTTATAAACTATCAGCCATATTAATGACAACTCAAGCTTTTTGTGCTGGTGCAGGTGGCAATGTTACAGGAGAGCAGTTTAAAAATTTTACATCTATTGTTGATGAATCTGCTTCAACAGCTCAGCATTCAATTGGGACTTTTGCTCAAGTTTTTTTCTCTCTTTTACCTTTAGCATTAATTATAATTGGCGTTTTGGGTGGTTTGAAATTTCTAAAAAAACAATCAAATGGACAAGAAGAAAACTTTGGTAAGCAAATGGGTTATGGTACTGCTGGTGCTTTAATAGGCTTTTTCTTTTCAGTAGTAGTAACAGTAGCTATTTCATATATGCTTACAGGAGAGGGTGATGCTATTCCAGGAAGAGTTTATGTATGGTGGAAACAGTCTTTAGGAATATAAAATATAGCAACTTTAAAAGTTGCTATATTGAGGTTTTTTCATGAAAAAGATATTTTTGTTAATTTTTTTAATGTTTTATTTTACACAACAATTATGGGGTGTCTGTGGGCCTTGTAGTCCATATCCAGAATTGTATTATAATTCTTTGTCAAAAACTTCTATAACAACGTCTTTTGAATCTTATTATAGAGCTACTACTAATTCAAAAGGATTAGAAGCATTTGCCACAACATACGATAATCAAAAAATTCAAAATGAATTATTAAAAAAACTAATGGAAATAAAATTACATAATACGCATTTAACAAACAAAATTAACCACAACTTACAAAAATTAATTGAAATCAAAAATTTAAAGATAGATAGTGAATCTTTAAAAGTTATTGATAATTTAAAAACAGATTTTAAGGAAAATAAATGAAAAAAATATTTTTAAGTATTTGTTTAGTTTTATCTGCAAATGCGTTTAATATTAGTGGAGTTTTAAGTGGTGCTGGTGATAATTTATTAGGAAATTTAAAAGATTTATCAAGTAGCTCATTAAGTAATATTTTTAAAACCGCTGGTAGTCCTTTGGATTTTTTTGAAACTTGTCAAAATGATTTGATTGATAGTGTAACAAATGAAGTAGCAAAAGAAATAACTAATAGAATCGGGTCTGCAAATTTTTGTGCGTTAATAAACAATAGTCTTGCAAATGGAGGGAATTTAACTTGTGGTGGTAAAAATCAACAACTGACTATAGACGCAGAAATTAAAGAATTTTGTAAAAATTATGAATCTGCTTTAAATAACACAAGTGGAGATATAAAAGACTCTGTAAACAACTCAGCTCGTTCAATAGCTAAATGGGCTAAAGAAGAAAATAGCAAACCTTATAATGATACAAGGGATAATCTAAAAGAAGTAGAAAAAACAGCTCAAGATAAATTAGATGAAATTTTTTCAGGCAAGAACAAAGAAGAAATAAAAAGAGCTGGGCTAGACTCTAAAGGTGAAGATAGTATATTTAAGATGGCTTCAGAAAAAAATTCAAAATCCCCACTTTTATCTGTTTTATCAAACATGGATACTCAATTTCTTGCAAAAATGTATTTAGATTATTTTTCAGAAACAGCAAATATAGAAGCCTTACAGAAAGATATTGCTAATGCTAAAAAAAATAATGGAAAATATGAACTAGATAAAAAACAATCAGCTAAATTAGACTCAGCTGAGCTTAGAAACTTAACCAAGTTAAGCTTTCCAGCAAATATTGAATATACTTTAAATGATAAAGGAGAAATTACTCATATAGGAGGTCAACCCGTTGGAGTAGTTACTAATAGACTTTCTCTAAAAGTTAAAAGTGCAAAAACAGAAGAACAAAAAAATATATCATCAGAGACAAACACAAGAATAAATGGTTATATTGATAACATGATAAATATTAATGATGCTTTAATAAAACATCTAAAAAATTCTTGCTTAAACCCTTTGTTTGAAGGTTTTAATTTTAAAGGATGTTCTACAACAATAAGTAGTGCCGACGAACTTTATAACATATTTAAAAATTTAAAATTAGTTCCTTTATCAAAAAGCTATGAAAGAATTGCAGGATTGGAAGTTCCGAATGGGTATTTTGACGAAAAAAATAATTCTTACAAAAATACCAACTCAGTTAATCTTGAAAAAGAAAATATCATTAAGTTAGATAAATTAAAACCAACTGAAACAAATATCATTAAGTTAGATAAATTAAAACCAACTGAAACAAATATCATTAAGTTAGATAAATTAAAACCAACTGAAACAAATATCATTAAGTTAGATAAATTAAAACCAACTGAAACAAATATCATTAAGTTAGATAAATTAAAACCAACTGAAACAAATATTATTAAGAGTGAGAGTGGCTCTAATCACTCTGACACCACTATAACAACTAATAATAAGGGATATACGAACAATAATATTTATACAAATAAAACTCCAAATCAAAATAACAGTAGTGTTGTTAAAAATAATAACCCTACTATATTGAGTAGCGATTATTATGAAATGACTTCAATCGGAAAAGCTTACTATGAAGCTTTAGGGATATTTGATAACGGGAGTGAGGATAAAGCAAGCTATGAACCTACAGCAAACGTAGATAAAAATCTACAAGAATTAAAAAGTATTACTTCAACTGCTGAAAAAATAAATTATGTGAAAACTTATATTACAGAATATAGATATAAAATAAGTGATTTAAAAACAAGTATTAATAATTCATTAGGTATATTTTTATCTAAAAAAAATTATATAAAAACTAATTTAGAATCATTAGAAAAACAATTAATTAGAGATTGTTCTATGTCTTGTCGTTTAGTGAGAACAGATGAACAGTGCTACATTTCAAAACAAAATCCTAATGTTAATCATACAATAGTTTCAGAAGGCTGTTATATATGTGATAATCCTCCAACAAAAGGGGCTACTAACGGAACATGTCAAACACTAAAAAAAGATATTCTAAACTACGAGTCTTTACTAACAAAGATTGATTATAATATCCAAGATTTAGAGACTAGAACGTCTGAATTAAGTAATATATTACAAAGATTAACTGATATTAATTATCAAATAGATACAGAAATTAAAAAATTTAATTATAATATAGATAAAAGTGGCGATGGCGTATATTCAGCTTATAATTTTTTAAGTAAATTTTATGAAGATGAAAATCGTTTTAGAGATAAAGCAAGAGAATATGCTGTAAAAAACCAAGAATTAAATAATAAAAATAGTATTGCTGAAGGCGTAAGTTTATTTGATATAAATCAAGCTGATATTATTGAAGCTAAAGCTCCTAAAACTTTCAATGAATATAAAAAAGGGGTGAAAGATATATCTCAAGCAATTCAAATGGATTCAATCTCTAGTGGTTCATCTGCTAATAAGATTATTTCTTCTATTCCCACAAAATCTTATAAATCAACTGACGCTAATTCTGTTAAACAAGTAGGAAAAGAGGTTAGTGAAAAAGTTGATATTTTAAATAAAAATATAGAGGCAACTGCTAATATAAAAAAAGGTTTATTAAAAGATTACGCTACTACTAGTAAAGATATAGCTGTGCCAACAAAAGATTATATTGAAAAATTTGTCCCTAAATCTCAAATGGCGATTTTAAGACAAATACAAAAGCAACAAATGAGAGAAGCATTGATTGAAGCTCGAGTTGATGAAGAAGCAAGAATAAAGAAAGAAACAGTCAAAATACTAGCAAACAAAGCTCTTATATTAAAAGAGGAATTTGATGAAGAAGCAAGCTATAAAGCATTAAAAGAGAGAATAGAGCAGGTAAGATAGGATGAAAATTGTATACGTTCTTTTAATTTGTGGCTTTGTTCAGGTTAATGCTGGTTGTGATGGTAATATACAAAATGTTACTAAGAAGTTTCAAAAAGCTCTTGATAATATGGATAAAAGTGTTGCTAGTGAATTTGATAAAATCACACAAGAATTAATTGACTTGTTTAATAATGAGGGGTCTGAAAATATTAAAACATTAGAAAAAAATGGTAAAAGTAATTTTCTATCTCTTATAAAAAGAAATTACAATAATAGTGTTTTGCTAAAAATACTAAATCTAAAGTCTTTAAAAGTAGACTCTGAAGGACTATAATGAAGAGGATACCTTTATTATTTTTTATTTGTTTAGAATTATTTGCTTTTCCCGCACAGTTTGTGAAAAAAGATTTACCTAAAATAAATAATAAAGAATCGCAACAACAATATTTAGCAATTAGCTCATTAAGTCAAAAGCTTTTTACAATTAAAACTTTATTTCTAGATAGAGATAAGGAATTAAGGCGTGTTTTAAGAGAGACAAGTATCAACCAAACCAACTTATCTAACAAGGAAGTTTGGTTGTGGCAAAAAATAATAAATTTAGAAAGTTTAAATATTGATTTAGAATTATTGAATCAAAGCAAAGAAGGTATAACTACAAAGGAACTTGAATGAGAAAATATTTGTGTGTATTATTATTTTCTAGTAATCTTTTTGCTTATTGTTATTTAGATGGGAGTGTTGATGAAGCACTTAATGCACTTTCGTCTTACAGCACTACATTAGAAAAAGAAGCAAATAAGATTAAAGTAAAAATAAGAGAAACATTAAATACTAGTATAAGGGATTTTCGTCAAGCATACCAGGAAAAATTACAGTATGAAAAGAAAATTTTAGAGTTAGATAACATCTCTGCTGTAAATGAAAATAAAACTAGTTTTTTATTAGAGAAAATTAAAAATTTAGAGAATCTAGAAATAGAAATTAAATTACTCAAAAAAGAAAGTAAGATAAACAATGAATATTAAAAAAATAATTATATACATATTTTTATCAGTTTTTTGCTATGCTAATTCCAATAGTACTAATGTTACCTTTTCAGATGATAAAGCCGTGTTGTCTCTTATAAAATCAAAAAAAAATCTCTTTTGTACCCCCACTATTTCAAAAGGGCAATATGCTACAAGAATTACTGGATTTGACCCTACTACTCTACATATTTTTTGTGGAATAACAAACACTGATGACATTGAAGGAGAAGAAGAAACTTCAGCTGATAAATTGAAACCACTAGAGGAAGTTTTAAATAGCGAAAAAGCTTCTATACAAATTTTACCTATATTAGAAAAATATAAAGCATATAATATTTTTAATAATTACGCTAATAATTTTTCAGCACGTTTTAACACAGAATTATCAAAAGCATATGATATAGACAAGCTTAATCTTAATTTAAAGATACAACTTTTTACTGAAGCTTTTAATCATATATCTTCAAATCTTTCTAGTTTATATTTAATTACACCTTTTGGTGTTTCTAAAAATCCAAACACGACAAGGGAAGAAAGACAAAAGATTTTAAATGAAGCATTAGGTAAAGCTACAATATTTCAAGGCTTAGTAAAAGCATTAACTTATCTTGAGGATGCAATTAAACCTGGTAAAAGGGATGAAGCTTATGTGGAAGCCGCAGTTAATAATGTTTTAGCTGAGACATTTAATGAATTAAACTCTGGATTTTATTATAATATCCCTAATTACATAACCATTTCACAGTTATTAGCAGGAATGTCAGTTTTAAATCCTGATATTTTAAATTTTAAAAATAATAGCGGAAGTGGTATAACAGATATTGCACCTTCAGCTTTTTTCTCTCTTAAAAAAAATAATTCACAGGGTCTTGATGGGGATTTTGTTAATGGCGTAAATAGTTTTTTAAATCCTAGTTTAAAGCTTTATAAAGGTGCAGGTGCAGATGGGACTTCTATATTAGCAAAGACTGCTGGTAGTAAAGATTATTTAGATTTTTCAACTATGCTATCGTTAGATAATTTAAATTATTATGTAATATTATTTCAAAGTATTCAGATAGTATACAACTTTTTGACTAAATTTTTACTTGTTTTAATAGGAACTTATTTTGGTGGTTTATATATGGTTAAAAAAGGCTTTAGTAAGTTTATTGAAAAACAACAAAGTCAAGTAGATGTAAAAAGCAAACTTGCTCTTATTATTGTAACAGGAGTTCTTTTTTTTATTCCTATTAACCAAGAAAATCAAATAACTACGACTATCTATCAGAATACATGGAAAAAAGCAGTTAATATGTCTATGTTAATAGCAGATAAAACTAATCAGTTAGGCTTTAGAGCAATAGTGAATAATTCTTTTGGTTCAATAGAATCTCCCAATGTAAAAAATTTAGCTCAAACCTTTGATAATATAAATTTAACATTGTTAAATACTTTAGTTTTAAAAGAACAGATTTTAAAAAATTGTTATGAAGGAAAACCATATGATGTAGCTGAAAATTATCAAGTATATAATGAATTAGAAATAAAAAATATAGAAAAAAAATCTACAGTTTTAAAAAACAACACTTCTAATGATATTATTTCTTTTAGAGCTTGTAGAGAAATGGAACAAACTTTAGCACACATGCAAATAGAATTAGCACCACAAATAGAAAAACTTATTAATTCATATTATTTTATAGAATCTTTTTATAGAGATATAGAGGGTGCAACAACAGGTAATTTAATGTTTGGGGGTAATATGTTTTTCAGATTAAAAGCAACTTCGCTTTTAATGGCTGATATTACAAAGCAATTAGGCTGGATAAGTTCTGCTATTATGCCAAGTTATGCTTCTATTATTAGCATCAATTTAATACCTGAAGTTAGTGCAGATGCTTCAATAAAAGCTAAGACAGATGTAAAAGCAATTTCAAAGGAATTAATAAAAGAAGTTGATAAAGGAGCTTTACCAAATCAAGGCAATATTGTTACAAAGGGTATAGATAAAATTGGCGGTTATGTAGGTAGTGCAGTTCAAAGTTTGGAATATAGTTATGCAGAGATTATAGGTGGAACAGCTTATTTATTAGTTCCAGGAGTATCGTCTATTTTTGATTTTGTTAAGAGTATTTTTGATACTTTTGACGATAAAGTTGTAGGAAGGATTTCTGGTTCTCTTGGAGTAGTAGGTGCAATTGGAGGAGCTTTAGTAAGTGTAGGGTTAAGTATAGCTGGGACTTTACTCGGAGCTTTAGTGGCTATTTGGGTAGCACATCTGTTTTTAGAAAAAGTTCCTTTGTTAATCGGGACTGTTATAGGGATGTTTGCCGTTGCTTTTTATTTTTATGAATTGATTATTTATACTTTTATATCTCCTTTTGTCGTTCTCTTTGCTATGACTACGGGAGGTCAAACATCAAAAATTCAACGTTTTCTAACAACAGGTGTAATACTAGTTTTAAAACCTACTCTTATTGTTTTGTCTATGTATATTGCTATTTATACCTTTTATATTTTTCAAGATATAGGTAAAATTATAGAAGAATCATTTTTTGCATCTCAATATAGTTTAACAAAAGGTTTTATTGCCCTTAGTTCTTTATTTTTTATGTCTATATTGATAAAAATAATTACAACTTTTGGTGCTATAATTATATTATATAAAACAATTACGGGCTTTCCTAATTTGGTATTTAAATTATTGGGGCTACAAGATGTTTATGATAATGAAAATGTATTAAGTGAAGTTATGAAAACTAAAAGTGGTCAAATGTCAGGGTTTCAATAATGTTTAATAAAGGTGTAGTATGAATAAAGATTTAAATTCTAATGAACAAATAATTTTAGCTAAGGAAGTTATATATTCTAAATACTATAATATAAAACTTCCTTTGAGATTTTACTTTCAGACTTTATCTTGTTTGTGGGTATCAGTATTGTCAGCTCTATTTGCATACAAAATTTTAGATTGGGGATTAATAGGTATAATAGCAGTTATATTTGGTGCTAACTATACATATTATCTTTATAGCTATAGCGAAAGAAGAGGGGAAGAAAATAAAACTAAATTGGCACTTTTTTTCCATAAATTTAATTGTTTAGTTTTGCAATTATTAAAAGAGAGGAATGGTAGATGAAAAAAGTATTAATTTTATTATTGTTTTCTTTACAAGCTATTGCTTGTTATTGTGGGCCTATTTATATTAGTTTTTTTGGAATTACATTACCACAAATGACAAACAAAGTTATAATGTCAGCTCAGTTACAGATACAAAATAATTTTTATCCTGCAATAAAAGAAGTTAATAAAGCTATAGAACAACAAAACAAAGAAATTAAAAAATTAATTGAAGCTGAAATACAAAAAGGCTTAGCTTTAGAACAGTTAAACTTTGAAATAGATAAAGCCCTAAAAATTCATTCATTAATAAATTAGACAGATTAAATTGATTTATCAATTTTTATATTAACATCAAGATTTATATTTAGCTCTTTATTAAAATATAAATCTTGATGTTTAGATATGTACTGATTACTATATATGTTTTTCATAATATCAATAATAGTATCTACTTTATTAATAGCTTTATAATCAAAAATAAGTTCATCATGAATTTGTAACAATGGTACAATATCTAGCTCTCTTTTTATTACCAACATAGCTAACTTAATTACGTCTGATGCAGATGCTTGACATAAGTTATTTATAGAAACTCTGTCTAATTTATTAATTAAAATTCCATTTTCAAAATAAATTTTACGACCATTTAAACTATGGATATATTTATTATTTCTAGCTTCTTTTTGCAATTTTTCTATAAATTTTACAGCACCATTTAAAACATTTTGATGCCTTTCTATATAATTTTTAGCTATCTCTATTGGTTGTTTTATTGTATGAGATAAAGCTCTTGCACCCATACCGTAAATTAAACCAAAATTAATTGCTTTGGCAATTTTTCTATAATGCTCTACATTTTGTTTGTTTATTTCAAACTTAAATAATTCTGTTGCTGTGTTTAAGTGAATATCCTCTCCATCTTGAAAAGATTTTATCAAAAAATTATCTTGACTAAAATGAGCCAACATTCTTAACTCAATCTGAGAATAATCAATTTTTATAAAATCACTTTTATTATTTGATTTAATATATTTGCTGACAAAAAAGTTTTCTATTACGCACTCTCTTGAAATGTTTTGTAGATTAACTTCACTGGAAGTTAGTCTGCCAGTTTTTGTGTTAGTACTTGAAAATGTTGTTTTTATTCGGTCATCTATAGGTTTTATTGCCTTTACAGCTTGTATAAAATATTTTAAAGCTCTAATCTTTTTAAACGCTAAAAAGTCATTTAGATAATTGGCACTTAAATTGTCTTGATACCTTAATAATTCATCATTATTTAAAACAATTTTATTATTTTTCGTTTTTGATTTAATATTTATTTTTTTAAAAAAATAAACTATATTTTCATCACATAAAAAGGAATTAAAATCTGTATTTTGTAGAAATAACCCTTTTGATTTTAGCTCTTTAATTGTTTCGTCAATATCTTTTTTTATTATATTATTATCTTTTTGCCATTCAATATTATCAAATAAATAACTATTAATGTTCATTAAATCTAAAATTTTCTCAAATTCCTTTTCTAATGGAAAGAACCTTAAATTAAAAAAATTCATTTTTCTAATATGTTCAAACAACACCTTTAAACCTATTAGTTTTTTAATCTCCATTTTTTCATCTATCCCAATTTTTATATCTATATTTAATAGTTTTTCAAGCATAAATTCTATGCTAATATTTTTTTTCGTATTATCTATCAGCCAATAATATAATTTTAAATCTTGATAATTAGGAAGCATAAAACCCAATATTTTAAATATTTTTTCTTTATCAAAAATAATAAAATTATTTAATTTTATAAAATTTAATACTTCTTCATTATCGACTTTATCTATTTCAAAATATTCAAAATTATCTAATATATAGATAATTTTTTCTTTATTGCTATCTATATAAAATGTTTTTTGTTTTTGTTGAAATAGTTTATTTAAATCATTATTTTTTTTATATTTTTCAGTATTTAGATATAGTTTTTTTTCTAGAGTGCAGGCAACCTCTTTAATTGTTTTTATTTTAACAAAATATTCAAAAAATAGATTTTGAATATACTTTATTATGACGCTAATTTCAATATTATTAGTGACCAATTCTTCTGTTTTATCAAGCAAAAATTCTTCTAGTGTTATAAAAGATTTTTCCTGCATTTCATCTATATATTTTTTTATAATATCAAATTTATTCTTTTTGTTTATATCTTCATAGTTATATGTATATTTTGAAAAAAAGTTTTTTATATATAAATTTTGATTATATTCCAACTGTAGTAAAAAATTTTTATTATTAGTAAAAAATATTATTGTTTCTTTTTTATATTTGTTTAAAAATTTATATATGAAAGCATTTTTATCTTCTATACTTTTTCTTAACACAACCAAAGATGTGTCTTGAGTTATGATTTCTATGTTTGTTTTATCAAATTCTTCACTTAATACAAAACAGCTAGATAATCCCATCTTAGCTATTTCTTTTAAGAATTCTATTTTCTTGTTATAATCCATAAATATATCAAAATCGAATAATAAAATCAT